>NZ_PNDJ01000043.1:0-167189 GCF_005887255.1 Pseudoalteromonas sp. S1609
TTGCAGCAGTCTGTTTGGTATTTAGGCAAGGCAGAGCCTATGTGGTGTGGTTATTCCCCATAAATAGGCGATAACGCTGCATCAATGCCAAACAGAAGCTGCCCGAAGGTTCTGCCTAGGGGCAATTAACTCTTTGTTGCTCGGTTTTTACTTAGCCCACTAGGTTACAAACCTCGCGCCGCGATTAAATTGCCCCTAGTTTGAACAAATATTAATCCGCAAAGGTCAACAGACCCTAGCTTTGCTATCACATAAACCTTAATGAAGAGTGCCATTAGCATTTTAATGACACTCATTATTGTTCACACTAGATTACTACTTAGGTGCAAATTCACGTGCATCAACAGGGCTATGCTCAGTAAAAAACCGTTTTAAAGCTTGCGAGTCAGTTTCATCGGTGCTTACAAACCCGGCCATTTTTGTGATTTTTGGATAATTATCGCCACCTGAGGCGTTATATTCATTAATACTCATGCGGTATGTTTTGTTTATATCAAGTGGCTTGCCGGAGATAAATACGTTAGTTACCTGCCCAGCTTTTAATTCAAATGCTAAGTTATGATATTGCATGTAAGCACCAGAGTCTGGTGGGAAGCGTGTCACGACATTTAAATAGGTTAAGATTTCACTGCCTTGAAAGTCGATATAGGCGACACGGTTTTTGAAAGGTTGTACTTTAAGTATATCTTTATAACTCACGTCACCCGCATTAATACTATCGCGAACACCGCCACCACTGATAATACCAAAATCGGCACCTACAGTGTTCATTTGTGCTTGGATAATAACGCGCGCAAGGTTTGTTTGCTCAAAGCGTACTTTGTTACGATCTCCCTCAAGTCTGTCATTGACGAAGCCAATTTTCCCCTCAATTTGCTTAGCCCCCTTTTGTTGGTATGCTGCCAAAAAGGTCTGTAATGCAGAGTCAGGTTTAATGTAATCTGCAGCTAGAACGGCTTTTATGCTGCCGTCTGGTTGCTTTTTATCGACATATAAATTAACGGGTAATAATTGGTAACTCAGTAGAGATAATTGGCCGTTTTCTAATTTAAATTCTGCTTTGCCCACATACTTACCCCATTCGTGGGCTTGCATTATCCATGTCCCATTTTGCTGATCTGGTTTACAGGCTAAACCCGGTTTAAAGTTCTCATCAGTAACATTTTTAGCAGCCATACACACTGGCTCTTGAGAGTGTCCACCAATAATCATATCAAGGGCATTTTTATCTAAAGAGCGAGCAAGTGTGACATCACCAGGGGCATTGATCCCATTTTTAGCATCTGCATAGTGGCCCATATGTGTTACTGCAATGGTAATGTCCGGGTTATATTTTGCTCTTAGCTTTTGGGTGAGTGAGGCAGTTACTTTAACCGGATCTTTAAAATCCAAATGGCCAATGTATTGTGGGTTACCAATTTTTGCGGTATCCGTTGTTGTTAAGCCAATAACGGCAATGGTTAAGTTCCCTTTATTAAATATTTTATAGCGCTCAAAAACTGTTTCGTTAGTTTGTTTATCGAAAATGTTGGCCGATAAAAGAGGAAAGTTAGCCCATTTTTGTTGCTGGTTTAATACACTTATTGGGTTATCAAACTCATGGTTTCCCAGAGCCATTGCATCATAGCCGATTTTCGACATACCTTTAAAATCGGGCTCAGCAAATTGTAGGTCTGACTCCGGAATACCAGTGTTTATATCACCGCCTGATAACAATAACACCTGATGTCCCTGTGTCTTTGCTTCTGCTCTTAACTGGTCAATTAGGGTCTTACGGGCTGCCATGCCATATTCGCCTTTTTCATTATGCCAAAAGCGACCATGGTTATCATTGGTATGAAGAACTGTTAAATACTGTGCTGCAGGTTTATTGACAGAATCGCTAGCACAGCCAGATAAACCAAGAAAAAAAACAAGAAAAAAAAGAGTACGCATAAGATACCTATCGATGAATTAAAGCTCTATCTAGTAGGTGGTTAGTGTAAACTAGTTCGAGTTTAAAAAAACGCACTTCTTTATATTTTTTCAGCCTGTGTGGTTTCACGCTGCAGCTCTACAACCCTGTTTCTTCGAGCAAGTTCATCTCGTGCATATTGAGATTTTTGATGATTAACATCAATCATCCATTTCAAAAAGCTCACGGGCAATTGGGTGTATGGCTCACCTTTATGTAATCCAAAATCACAAATAGTCGTGTTATTAGTCATTTCATGTACTCCTATCACTGTGTTAGGGCCTAATGACCTTTAAATGGCAACAGTCCCTGATTGATAATAACAAAAAAAGAGTGATTGATAAGGGGCTTTTTAAATACCTTGCAAGGTTTAAAATTAATTAAAAAGAGTAACCGTAATGTACACCAGGCACACAGGCAATTAATTATCCATAACGTGTTTAAAATAAAAATGTAAACAGTTGTAACTGCGATGTAATTAACTTGCTATGAATTGTAGCGTTAAATACTTATATATCGATTTACAAAATAAATAGCACTATTCTATGATGCATAAAATATTAATTCTAATGACAATAAAAATAGGAAAAATAATGAAGAAGCTTATCTTAGCGTCAATTTTAACTGCAACAAGTTTTTCAAGCACTGCAACTATAGTCGAAATGCAAACGAGCCAGGGAACGATACAAATTAACTTGTTTGATCAACAAACTCCTAAAACAGTAGAAAATTTCCTAAGTTATGTTGATGATGCTGCATATAATCAAACGGTAATACATCGCTCTATTGATAAGTTTATCATTCAAGGAGGGGGGTTTACTTTTTCTGATAAAATGGATCCAATTACAACCAAACCTTCGGTTATTAACGAACCTATTTATTCAAATGTTAAAGGCACCATTGCTATGGCAAAACAGGGCGGTAATGAAAACAGCGCTACCAGCCAATGGTTTTTTAACATGAGTGATAACAGCCAAAACTTAGATTTACAAAATGGTGGTTTTACCGTGTTTGGACAAGTCACTGCGCAAAGTCAAGAAACCTTAAATAAAATTGCTGCCTTAGTCCATTGTTCAGAGGTACCATTAGTTGGTATTACTCAAGCCCAATGTTCAGATGAAAATTTAGTTATTAGTAATCAAAACTTGGTATCAATTCAAAGTGTGGTTGTGCTTGATGATGATCCTAATTCAGCACAAAACTTGACACCTAAAGAAAATACATTAATTGATAACGTAGAAGTTACACCACCAAAAACTTCAGACTCTAGTGGTAGTGTAGCGTGGTTATTAGGTGCACTACTGCTAGTAGCACCTCGATTAAAACGTACAAAATAAACTTATAAAAAATAACGGCGAATTGTTAAATTCGCCGTTATTTTTTAGTGGTAAAGTACACCCAGCACTAGCAAAATCCACATTACAAACACAGATAAGCAGCCTAGTAAAAACACTCTAAAACGGGCTCTTAAATGATTACTACCCAGGTGAATGATGCTGTGAATAATTCGTGTAGCGACAAATAAACAGGCAAGTACTGCAATACTGACACTCGCCATATTAAGCTGTAAAGCAAGTAAACATCCCGCATAAAAAAGCACAGGTATTTCGAATTGGTTGCTAAAGTTACGATCAGCAACTCTGACATAATCGCCCGCATTATCAAGGCGCATAGCGGCAAAATCATTTAACTGTATCTGTTTATTTTTGGCCGCTGCAAAACGACGTTTTCCCATAATCACCATAACAACTAATGAAAGTGTTACCTGCACAAACATGGCCATTATTATTATCTTTTCCATAACTTACCTTATTGATTATTTGATTACTATTCACAATGTGTTACACAATTAAGTACTAATTAGTAGCATAGTATTACTTGATGATGGTAGTTTATTCCTGATTTAGTATTTTTGTAACACTAAACACGTATTTAACAGCAATGGATATAATTAAAATGAGACACGTCATCGGCTTAAGTGCAATTGCACTGGCAATATTAAGCGGTTGTTCGAATACCGCCACTCTTTCTCAATCTTCACAAACATCACTGTTGTCACCAACGCTCGTTGTTAGCCCTAATGATAACCGTGAATATAAAACCTTGAAACTTGCTAACGATATTGAAGTGATTTTAGTCTCTGATCCAAGCGCTGAAAAATCTGCTGCTTCACTGAGTGTAGGTGTAGGTCTGTTACATGACCCAATGAGCCAACAAGGTATGGCGCATTACCTAGAACATATGTTGTTTTTAGGCACTGAACGATACCCTGATACCAAAGGGTACTCCGATTTTATGACTAAAAATGGTGGTGCGCATAATGCTTATACTTGGCTCGATATTACCAACTACATGTTTAAAATTAATAACGATGCGTTTGAAGAAGGCTTAGACCGCTTTTCAGACTTTTTTAAAGCCCCTAAGCTTTACCCAGAATACACAGAAAAAGAAAAAAACGCAGTGAATGCTGAGTGGTCAATGCGTCGTGAAATGGACTTTTTTGGCCAATTTAAATTAGCACGTAAAATGATGGGGGAACACCCAGCTAACCGATTCTTAATTGGTAACCTTGAAACACTAGGTGACAAAGCGGATAGTTCTTTACACAAAGAAACGGTTGATTTTTATAATAAATATTATTCATCAAATATTATGAAAGTGGCGCTGATTTCTAATTTACCGATTGCAGAAATGCAGAAAAAAGCACAAAAATACTTTGCTGACATTGAAAATAAAAATATTGAAAAACCTCGCGTTACTGCGAGCTTAGATTTTGATAATGCCGGTGGAAAACGTGTTTTTTACTCACCAAATGAAGACGTTAAACAACTACAGCTCGATTTCACAATTGCTAATAATCAAACTGAATTTGCAGTAAAACCTAATCGCTTTGTTGCTTATTTACTAAGTAATGAAATGCCAGGTAGTCCAGCACAATTATTACGTGATAAAGGGTGGGTATCGCAGTTATCCGCTTCGGCCTCTCCAAATCAATATGGCAACTACGGTTCTTTGAACGTGAATATAGAGCTGACTGATGAAGGTATGAAAAACCGCGAGTCAATTGTTGCGACAATTATGCAATACATTGACTTGATTAAGCGTGAGGGCGTTAATAGTAAATACTTTAATGAAATTCGCACCTCTTTAAACAATCAGTTTAAATTTTTAGAAAAGGGCGATGAGTTTAACTACGTTAGTGCGTTGACTCAAAGCATGCAAGATTACCCGTTAAATCATGCGATAAACGCACCGTACTACTATGCTCAATTTGATGCTGATGCGGTGAACAATGTACTTAAGCAACTTAATGCCGATACACTTCGCATCTGGTATATTTCTCAACAGGAAGATACAGATTCTGAGCTGCATTTTTACGATGGCAAATATAAAATTAATGATATTAGCGATGCAGAAATTGCCAGCTGGGAAAAACCAAGTGATTTTAATTTAGCATTGCCAAGTGTTAACAATTTACTGCCAGAGAGTTTTGCAATTAAAACGCAAGCCTTTAAAGAGCAGAAGCATCCTGAGCTTAGCTACGATAAAAACGGCGTAAAAATTTGGCGCCAAGCAAGTCAGCAGTTTGCAGAGCAACCCAAGGGATTAGTTGAGGTGTATATCAATACGCAAACAGGTTTGCATGATATTAACTCAACCGTACTTTATTCTGTTTGGGCTGATCTGTATAACACTCAATTAAGTCAGTTACGAACTGAAGCTGCCGTTGCTGGTATGAACGTTAATTTAAGCTCAAGTAATGGGTTGGTGCTATCGTTAAGTGGTTTTACCGATAAACAAGATATTTTACTTAAACAAGCGTTAGCTGGGTTTGATGCTGAAATTTCAGCACAAGCGTTTAATCAAGCGATTGACCGTTATCAGCGAGATTTACTGAATCAACAAAAACAGTTCCCGTATGCACAAGCATTTGGTGAGTATTCTAAGCTGACTCGTACTGGTAGTTTTGATACAGAAGCGCTAATTAAGGCTGCAAAAACATTAACGCTTGCTGATTTACACACTTTAAAGCAAAGCACCTTAGCAAATAATAACTTACGTGTATTTAGCTACGGTAACTACAACCAAAAAGACATTGATGCTATTGCTGCTGAGTTAGCGGCTATCTTACCAAGCACACATACTCAAACGGAGTTTGCACGCAGTAAAGCGTGGTTACCGCAACCGGGTGAAGCGCGTGTGTTGCACAAAGATATTGATGTAGCCGATGTAGCGGTGGTCGATATGACCATTCACCCAATACCTGGTTACAAACAAAAAGCTCAGGCAGCAGTATTGCAAGGTCACTTTAGAACAATCGCCTTTGATAAAATGCGTACTGAAGAGCAACTTGCTTATGCAGTAGGCGCATTAGCGCGTCCCATTGAAGATTACTCAGGTATTGGTTTATTTATCCAAACACCGGTGAAAGGGCCTAAAGACATTCAAGTGCGCTTTGACAAGTTTAAAAAAGAGTACGCTTCTGAGCTTAATGCCATGAGTGAGGAAACATTTGCACAGCTTAAAAATGCAACTTTGGTTTCGTTAAAAGAACAGCCAAAGAATTTAAGCGACGAAATGAGTCCATTGATTAACGATTGGTATCGTGAAAACTTTGATTTTGATTCAAGACAAAAATTAATTGCAGAGGTGGAAAAAGTCACCCTTGCTGATATTAAAGATTACTACCAGCAAACAATGTTAAACCCAAAAGCAGCACGTTTAAATGTGCAGCTACGCGGTACTAAGTTTAGTGATAGCGAGTTTGCTGATTTGCCAAATCAAACTAAAGTGACGAGTTTAGATGATTACTACAGCGATATAAAATTGCAAAAGTAAGTTTGAAATTACTCTAAAACCAAAAAACCCAGTCATTGTTGATTGGGTTTTGTTTTAATGTCGTTAAATTATAGTATTGAACTCCAAGGAGTTATTTTGAATATTGCTTTTAGAACTGAACGTTTACTCTTACGCTTCGCACAAATAGCAGATGCGGCGGAGTTACTTAAGTTAGTTAATCAGGCCAACTTTATTAAATACATTGGTGATAAAGGTATTTATACCCTAGACGACGCTAAAAAATACATCAAAGACAGCTTTATAGCTGCCCATAAAGAGCACGGTTTTGGGCCTTATATGATCACACTCCATGATGAAACTGTGGTTGGTATTGTTGGTTTTTATCAGCGAGCGACTATGCAACATCCCGATTTAGGGTTTGCGTTAAAAGTCGGCTTTGAAAAAAAGGGATATATTTTTGAAGCAGCTACAATACTTTTATATAACAGGCATAAATTAGGTATAAAAGATGTATGCGCAATTACTTCAACGGCTAATTTAGGATCTCAAAATGTACTATATAAACTGGGTTTTACTGAGGTGGGTAAGGCAGTAATCAATGCTGATAAAACCACCATCAAAGTGTTTATTTATGATTGAGTCTTGTTTTTTCAATTGTGTTCGCCACATTTGAATTTATCTCTAGCCACATTTTTTCAAGGGTCGCGACTAATGAATTGTAGCCATCGTCATCTATTGGCATAACATTTGAGAAGTTATGAATGCTTATTAAACGTCTGCCTGATTCTGGGTAGGTATAGTACAAACGCCATAACCCTGAGATATCTGCGTTACCTTGCAGATCGCCGTTAAAGTGATGTAATTCATATTCTATTTCATAAAATATTTGTTGTTGTTGGTCGGTAATGACCGGCAATCCTTTTATAACCATCCAGTTGCTCATGGCATTAAATAATGTTTGTTGCGCAGTTGTTGTAAGCATTACATCCGGCGATTCGCCCCACAAGTGATAATTAGCAGCATGAACTTGATTATTATCTACTTTCATAGAAATACCACGGTTATTCAATGCCCCCCTTAAGGTAACTGTGTGCACCCTGAGTTGTGCTTTTGTATTTTGCACATTTCGCGAAGAGTCAGTTATGGGTTGTTCAAATTGGTAATATTGAGTTGCAGTTTGAATAGCCGAACTACAACCACTGATAAAGAGAACACTTGTTAAAAGTAAAAATAGTGCTTTCATTATTGTTTCCTCGGTTGCGGGTCACTAGGCAGTGACTTATCAAAAATGAGCATGTTAGGCTGTTCGTTTAAACCACGAGTAAGTGGTTGGAATTCTTCAGATAAACGTTTAATTTGCAGCAGTGTTTGTTCAAGCTGGTGGTGCATTTGTGAGCCTGCTTGATAGCTTGCCATGGTTTTATCGAATTGACGCATGGTTATTTCAAACTGTTCCATGCTTTTGGTTATTTTTTCGAGATTACGATTAAAGTCACCGGGTAAATTTTGGGTGTCAGGTTTACTTAATAATGTGCGCATTTCACTGGCCAACGCTTGATACTCGCTGAAAGTTGTTTGCATTTTTGCCAAGCTGTCTTCAATTTTTAAATTATTTACCTTATTCAGTACATCAGACACTTGGTCAGCAAGCACGGTTATACCGCTCGATACACTAGGAAATACATCATATTGAGCAAGCTTTTTAAGTTCGCTTTTAGGGGTGTCGGTATAAAAGTCAAAATCAACATAAACTGCACCGGTTAACAAATTTCCTGGCTTTAATGATGCCCTCATACCATTTTTTATCCACTCGATTATGCTTGATTTCCAATACTCTTTAGCTAAGGCGTTGTTGTGGTATAAACGTCCATATTCGACTTTTATTAATACCGGAACCGCAGTGTTTTTAGCGCGAAAATGGGCGGGCTTACCATCTATAATTACATTGGCGGGTGCTTCAACCACAGTACCTACGCGTGTACCGCGATACTCTACTGGGGCACCTACACGTAACCCTCGAATAGATTGTTCAAATTCAATAAGGTAATAATCAAAATCATAAAAGCGCTCTTCTAGAGCTTGTTTGTAACTTTGGCTTAAAGAAAAGCTATGGCCGTCTTGCGCTAAATCGCCAGGAGCCTGCTGCTCAGGTAGTCCGACAGAGATCCCCCCTTTCAATAATTTGCTTAAAGAACCAGTGTTAATGTTGATACCATCTGCGGAAAGATCTATTTCTATACCTGAGTTAACCCAAAAAATAGAGTTTAAGGTGATCAAGTTCTCATAGGGGGCTTTAATAAAAATACCGTATTGCATTGCTTGGTTTTTCCAATCAAAAGTAGCGGTTTCTATTTGGCCTATTTTATAGTTTTTAAAAAATATGCCAGTACTGACATCAAGTACTTCTGCATTGTAACTGAGTAACTTAAAACGGCCACCTTGAACATCTTTGCCTATTAATGCGGGTTCCTCTTGAAGTTTAAACTGCTTCTTTAGTTGTTTACTTTCGCCTGGCGAAAACTCTAAATAAACGCCTGAGAGCAAAGTGCTCATGCCACTAATGCCTGTTTCATCTATACGAGGTTTTACCACCCAAATACGGGCATCTTCAGTAAGCAAGTTATCGTAGTTTTTATCTATTTGTGCCCGTGCAATAACACTGTCTTGGCTGTCAGAAAGACGGACGTGATCAATTTGTCCTATTTTAACACTACGTACTTTAATTTCTGTTTTACCGGCAACAATGCCCTCGGCTTGCGGCATAGAAATATAGATTGTTTGACCTTTATTTAATTGGTATTGATAAAGCATCCAAATACCTACCAATAAGGCAACCACGGGAATAATCCAAATCGCAGAAATACGTGTTTTTTGTGCTACGTTGGCTGTTTTAGTCATGCTTTATTCTCTGCGTTTTTATTTTTAGGTGAATCCCACAGTAAACGAGGGTCAAATGCGTGTGCTGCCATCATTTGGCATAATACCATAACAGTAAAAAAGACGATGCCTAAACCCGGTATAACCGACATCAAATTACCTAGCTGCACTAATGCAACTAATATAGCCACAACAAACACATCAATCATAGACCATTTTCCTATAAATTCAGTAAGTTGATACACTTTTGTGTAACCTTTTGTATGCAGGTTGGCGGGTTTTGTAACCATAAAACATAAAAAACTTAAAATGAGCGCTTTCGCTAATGGCACCACCACACTTGCAAAAAAGATAATCAGCGCAATTGGGTACGAGCCACTATTCCATAAAGTAATAACACCAGAAATAAGCGTGGCAGGGGTTTCATCCCCAAGGCTGATAGTGTACATAATGGGCAGTAAATTCGCGGGGATATAACAAATTACGGAGGTAACTAGCCAAGCTGCTGCTTTTTGAACGCTGTAGGGGTTTCTTAAGTAGGTTTTACTATGGCAACGAGGGCAGGTTAAATCAACACTCAATTGGTGGCAAACATGGCAGGCTTTTATATTATCGTCTATTGCACGTTCTGCGCCTGCACTACTTTGAAGCCGAGTTGTCGGGCTTACCTGCGACCACAACCTTGCACGATTTAGCCGTGTTAACGCACTAACATAAAAAATTACAAATCCCACATAGGCAAAAAAGCTGGTACCAAAACTAACCTCAGCCAATGACATTATTTTTACCATACTGACCAAAACACCAATCAAAAAGATTTCTGACATGATCCAAGGCTCAAGGGTTAAGGTAAACTTTAATAGCCTTCTGGCGAGCGCTTGTGGTAGCGCTTTGAGTACCCCTAAATGTAAAGGGATCAATATAATGAGCAAACTCATAGGCAGAATAATAATGCTGATATCAATAAACAGGCCGAGCAGGTCACTATCATAATTAAATAGAATGCGAGCAGCGTCAGGTAGGGTAATTGTTTGGGTAATACCGTTGCTACTAAAAGAAATAAACGGATAAAACATACTGCTGAGTAACATCAGCAGTGCGCTGAAGCTTAATGCGACTATTTCGGTATCATGGTTAACATTAACACCGCAAATTTTGTGGTTACAGCGAGGACACACCGCAACCTGTTTGGCATTAATGTCGGGAATATCAATGATAAGATCACAGCTTGGGCAGGCAGTTTGCAAAATGTTAGCTTATAGTTAATTCAATAATTTAAATATTGCTATAATTAATAGCTAAATACAAACACTGCGGCTAAATTACTAACAATATAATAAGAAAAGTAACCCCAACAACTGAAAATAAAAACGGATTAGGTGATAGTGTGAAAGTGGTATTTTTATTAGCCTTAGTGTGCTTATGTGGCGATAGCTTGGCATTTGTTAAAGGTATTAATCAGCAGCGAGTTACTATTGCTGCTAACCCTACAGTTGCACCTTATGTAATAAGTGAAAATGATTCAGGTATTCAGCTCGAGATTGTAAAAGCAGCACTTAGTAACCAAAATATAAATAAGGTTGATGTGCAATATATGTCAAATCAGCGTGCCGATGCTTTATTGAACCGAGGGCATGTCGATATTGCATTAAATTATTCGGGTATTTTAATTACTGGCATATATCGAAGCCAATCTGTTGTCAGTTATGAGAATGTAGTGGTGAGTCTTAAAAAGAGTAACTTCACTATTAATACGATTTACGATTTGGCCACTAAAAGCGTTTTAGCATTTCAAAACGCCCCCGCTTATTTACCAAAAGAGTTTGGCCACAACTTAGAGAACTTGAGAGGGTACGAAGAAGTACTTAATCAACAAGCGCAGATTCACCATTTAATGGCAGGCTGGGTTGATACGATTATTCTCGATAGACGCATATTCCTTTACTACTTAAAGGAATATCAAAAAACCAATGCCACAAAAGATTTTGTTATCCATGCTATTTTTCCATCTGCGGCAAGGCCTGCGTATTTTAATAATGATTTGCTGAGACAGCAGTTTGACAAAGGCTTAGCCAACATAATTCAAAGCGGTGAATATCGCACTATAATGCTTAATTTAGATAAACAATATACCCAGCGCGACTTCACTCGTTTTTAATTGTTAATCAAATAAAGCCACGGTTTGGCGGGTGAGCGCAATAAGCTCGCCCGATTGCGACCAAATACAGCCATCTTCAAGTCCGTAGCCATCTTTTGAATGATGAGTGATTGCTTCAAAGCCTAACCATTCACCCGGTGCTAAGCTAGGCGCTTGCACAAATTCTAAATACCACGACATACTACTTGCCGGTGCTGGTTGTTTAAACATTTGCAGCAAGGTTGGCGGCCATGCGTCAGTAAGGGCAATAACATGGGCTTCTGTAATTACTTCTGGCGTATGTTTAAAGCGCATCCAACCACCTAAATGAGAGGTTTCAGCACTGCTAAACGGCATGGCTCCTTGTTGAGGGCATAAATCAACATGTTGGAAAAACTCTGGCATTTGCCCGGGCACAAATCCTAAACAGTGGCGTTCGTTCACAGGGTGTAAGCTTAGCGACTTTGATACCGGTACATTAATTGATGAATTACGATTTTTAGCAAAACAGGCCTGCACAATAACGCATACTGCGTCATCTTGAATGGCTTTGGCGAGCACTTGGGTACTACTTTTCCCTTCACGTAATATTTCTACCGACAAAGAAAATGGCTTTTCAGCCAACAAAGGGCCTACAAAGTTTGTGCTTAAAGAAAGCAGTCGTCTTGATGAGTCAACTTTATTGCGCATTGCTTGATAAAGAAGCGCCGCAGAGAGACCGCCAAAAGCAGTTCGACCTTGGCACCAATTAGCAGGAAACTGCATGGTATTGATTTCTGGGCCTGTTTTCTGACTTACTTGAGAGGCGAGTTGTAATAATTGTTCAAAGTGCACAAATAATGTCCTTTTGATGTTATTTATTAAATTTATATCACACACAAACTCATCAGACCAGATAATAAAGACCCTGCTAAATAACAAAAAATGAACAATCCTTACTCTTTTTAGGGTTATTTAGTAAATAAATTAAAAAAAATGAATTTTTTTTCATTTTTACAGTTGAATTAAGTTTGTGGCATCCCTATTAACTAGTCATCGAACGTATTAACGAATTTAGAAGTTGGAGAAGATTCATGGGTAGAATTATTGGAATCGATTTAGGTACTACTAACTCTTGTGTTGCAGTACTTGATGGTGACAAAGCACGTGTTATTGAAAATGCGGAAGGCGATCGCACAACCCCGTCTATTATTGCTTACACGCAAGACGGTGAGACTTTAGTAGGTCAACCTGCAAAACGTCAAGCGGTAACTAACCCAACAAACACATTGTTCGCAATTAAGCGTTTAATTGGTCGTCGTTTTGAAGACGAAGAAGTACAACGTGATATCGGCATCATGCCTTTCAAAATTATCAAAGCTGATAATGGCGATGCATGGGTTGAAGCGGGCGGCGAAAAACGCGCTGCACCACAAATTTCTGCTGAAGTACTGAAAAAAATGAAGAAAACAGCTGAAGACTTCTTAGGTGAAGAAGTAACTGAAGCGGTAATCACAGTACCGGCATACTTTAACGATTCACAACGTCAAGCAACCAAAGATGCTGGCCGTATTGCGGGTCTTGAAGTTAAACGTATCATTAATGAGCCAACGGCAGCTGCACTTGCATACGGTATGGATAAAAACCGTGGCGAAAACGTAGTAGCGGTATATGACTTAGGTGGTGGTACTTTCGATTTATCAATTATTGAAATTGATGAAGTTGAAGGCGAGCACACATTTGAAGTTCTAGCGACTAACGGTGACACCCACTTAGGTGGTGAAGATTTCGATAACCGTGTTATCAACTACCTAGTAGCTGAATTTAAGAAAGATCAAGGTATCGATTTACAAACTGACCCACTTGCTATGCAACGTGTTAAAGAAGCAGCAGAGAAAGCAAAAATTGAGCTTTCATCAGCACAATCTACAGAAGTAAACCTTCCGTATGTAACCGCTGATGCGTCTGGTCCTAAGCATATGAACGTAAAATTAACACGTGCTAAGCTTGAGTCATTAGTTGAAGACTTAGTGACTAAGTCAATTGAACCTCTTAAGCGTGCACTTGCTGATGCAGACCTATCTGTGAACGATATCAACGATATCATTCTAGTGGGTGGTCAAACTCGTATGCCACTTGTTCAAAAAACAGTAGCAGAGTTCTTCGGTAAAGAGCCACGTAAAGACGTTAACCCTGATGAAGCAGTTGCAGTAGGTGCAGCGATTCAAGGTGGTGTACTTGCAGGCGATGTGAAAGACGTACTATTACTAGACGTATCACCATTATCTCTAGGTATTGAGACGATGGGTTCAGTAATGACGGCACTGATTGAGAAAAACACGACGATTCCTACTAAGAAATCGCAAACATTCTCAACAGCAGAAGATAACCAATCTGCGGTAACCATTCATGTGCTACAAGGTGAGCGTAAACGTTCAAGCGACAATAAATCTCTAGGTCAATTTAACCTAGAAGGTATTCGCCCAGCACAACGTGGTACACCACAAATCGAAGTAACATTCGATGTGGATGCGGATGGTATCTTACATGTATCTGCTAAAGATAAAGACACAGGTAAAGAGCAAAAAATCACCATTCAAGCGTCTTCAGGTTTAAGTGATGAAGAAGTTGAAAAAATGGTTCGCGATGCAGAAGCACATGCTGAAGACGATAAAAAGTTTGAAGAGTTAGTGGCTGCACGTAACCAAGCTGACGCACTTGTTCACGGTACACGTAAACAAGTTGAAGAAGCGGGTGATGCACTACCAAGCGAAGACAAAGAAGCAATTGAAGCGGCTGTTGTTGACCTTGAAGGAGCAATTAAGAGCGACGACAAAGCAGAAATTGAAGCTAAAACACAAGCACTTGCTGAAAAGTCTCAAAAACTAATGGAAATTGCCCAAGCTAAAGCACAACAAGCAGGTGGTGATGCCGGTGCAGAGCAACAACAGTCTGCTAAGCAAGACGACGATGTTGTTGATGCAGAGTTCGAAGAAGTTAAAGACGACAAGTAATTGTTACTAACGCTTCTCGCTAACCGAAAACACCATGACTACATTGCGTGTTTAAGTTAGGATGAACACCTGAGGCGCGTAGGCTAAAGCTTAACGCGCCTTTTGCATGTAAGAGATGTAAGTAAAGTGCTTTAAAAATTCAATGATAAATCGATATGATTTATCGGTTTGTCCAGCAGCTAGCGCTGCATATAGAAAAGAGTAGTGTGATAGATATGTCAAAACGCGATTATTACGAAGTCCTCGGCGTAAGCAAAGATGCGAGTGAGCGAGACATAAAAAAAGCGTATAAACGCTTAGCGATGAAATATCATCCAGATCGTACCGCCGGTGATAAAGACCTTGAAACCAAGTTTAAGGAAGTAAAGGAAGCCTACGAAATATTAACGGACGATCAAAAACGTCAAATGTATGACCAATATGGCCATGCAGCCTTCGAACAAGGTGGTGGCGGTGGTCACGGTGGCTTTGGCGGCGGCCAAGGTGACTTTGGTGATATTTTTGGTGACGTATTTGGTGATATTTTTGGTGGCGGCGGTGGCCGACGTCAATCTCGCCAGCAACGTGGTTCCGATTTACGTTACAACATGGACTTAAGCTTAGAAGAAGCGGTTCGTGGTAAAGACGTTGAAATTAAAGTACCGACTTGGGTTAGTTGTGACCCGTGTGACGGCAGCGGTGCCAAAGCGGGTTCTAAACCAAAAACATGTACAACCTGTCACGGTGCAGGCCAAGTACAAATGCGCCAAGGCTTTTTTGCTGTACAACAAACATGTCCAACATGTCATGGACAAGGTCAAATTATTTCAGATCCTTGTAACAAATGTCATGGTCAAGGCCGCGTAGAGAAAACCAAAACACTATCGGTAAAAATTCCAGCAGGTGTTGATACAGGTGACCGTATTCGTTTATCTGGCGAAGGTGAAGCAGGTATGCATGGCGCACCAGCAGGTGATTTGTATGTGCAAGTGTCGGTTCGTGAACATAAGATATTTGTTCGTGAAGCGAACAATTTATACTGTGAAGTGCCTATTAGCTTTACTACAGCAGGCCTTGGCGGTGAAATTGAAGTGCCAACATTAGATGGCCGTGCGAAACTTAAAATACCGTCAGAAACACAAACGGGTAAAATGTTTCGTATGCGTGGTAAAGGTGTTAAGTCTGTACGCAGTGGTGCTCAAGGTGACTTAATTTGTAAAGTGGTGATTGAGACACCAGTGAACCTTAACGAGCGTCAACGCGAGCTGCTTACTGAACTTGAAGAAAGCATGGGCAAAGATAGCTCAAAGAACCGTCCAAAAGAGCAAGGCTTTTTTGATGGTGTTAAAAAGTTTTTTGATGACCTAACTAAGTAATTATTAGGGTCAACAGAACTTAGGTAAAAACGGCGCTTCTTCAAGCGCCGTTTTTTGTTTAGTATGGTAAGTTAGCAGAAATTTATTGAGGATTTTATCAGATGACCCCAGCGATAGAACAGCTAAAAAAATCCCGAATTAAATTTGACGTACTTAGCTATGAGCACGATGTAAACAATACTAATTACGGCCTTGAAGCAGTTGAAAAGCTAAATCTTAATAGCGCTCAAGTATTTAAAACATTGGTGTTAGAAACCTCAGAACAACAACTAATTGTTGCTGTGACGCCAGTTACTCAGCAGATTAATTTGAAGCAATTGGCTAGGCTCTGCGCAGTTAAAAAAGTAATGCTGGCAGAGCCGCAAAAAGTACAGGCAAGTACAGGGTATATTTTGGGAGGCGTTAGCCCGCTTGGACAAAAAAAGCGCTTAAAAACCTACATACACTCAAGCGCATTAGACTTTGATACTATTTATGTGAGTGCCGGTAAGCGAGGGCTTGAAATTGCACTCAGTCCAGCATGCTTAGCTGGGCTTATTCAAGCTTCGTTTGGTAATTTTTAAATGCTCTATTATCAAACTTGCAAAGTGTAAATAAAACTGATTATTTGCTTCAATAGCTATAGTTAACTAATTTAGATACTACCTATAACAGTTTTTGTTAATTCAGTTTGATAAAAATTTGTTTGCACCTACTTTGGTTAATCATTCGTATGAGAATATTAGTTGTTGATGACATGCCATTAATGCGCCATGTGCTCATTAATATGTTGAGGCAGTTAGATTATAAAGACATTGTTGAAGCAACCGACGGTCAGCAAGCATTAACTATACTGCAAAATCAACTCATAGATTTGGTTATAACAGATTTACATATGCCAAAAATGGATGGTCTAAACTTACTTGATGCGATTAGAAACGATACTGAGCATGCTCAGCTTCCCGTACTTATGGTGACCTGTGAAGACAATTCTGAGACTGTAAAAAAGATAATTAATGCAAAGGTATCAGGGTTTATTATAAAGCCCTTTTGTATGAATGTACTGTCGGCTCAATTAATACGTTTAGCTAATAAAGTTTAATAACACAATATTTTTAACATAATTACCTAATCAATAATAACTCTGATCAGTAATGCTTACTCCCATCAATTTCTCTTCTATCATGTGATAGCATATACGCCTTAGTAATCGTAAAATAACCATTGAGGTAGTATGGCTAAGCCCAATAAAAAAGGGCCTACAAAAACGGTCGATATATTTTGTTCTGCGTGCAAAGCGCCTTTATTTAAATATCGTAAAGGGGGCAAAGGGGCGTTGGTAAAATGTTTTATAGAACGAATAACCCAAGATCACACTCATACTGAATGTGTATGCCCTGGCTGCGAACGACCTTTTGCACGTCCGGCGATCATAAGAGGGACTGCCGCTTATAAAATGATAGGTGGTAAAGTCACTTTTAAATAAACTGGCTATTTAATCCAACCTATCAAGAGGCGGACATAAGCCCTTGTGTGCTTTTTTTTCACTGGTAAACTTCGCTGGTTTTGCTGTTTCAATGATTGAAAAAAACCCTCCCCATGGATTGGGCCAGTCAGTTGGGTTTTAAATGGAAAAGGATAGACGTGTGATTGCACTTTTATTTGATATTGTTGGTATGAGTGGCACTTTTTTAGTGGTTGGTTCGTTTTTTTTACTGCAACTAAATAAAGTATCGCCAAAAAGTTTGACGTATAATTTAATGAATCTAAGCGGCGCTATTTTGTTGCTTATCAGTCTTTGTTATAACTTTAACTTAGCGAGCTTTGTGATTGAAATATTTTGGATTGCAGCCTCATTAATTGGTTTGTATAAGTACTTTAAAGACAAACCAGCGCTTGCAAAAGCGTAGACTAAGCTAAAACAGCATCCCTTTTGCAGGGAATTGAACCGTGAAATATTTTTTGTTTCACGGTTTTTTAGTTTCAGTACACTTGTTAACAAAAAGTTTCTTCTGCAAAGGCCTATAAATCGATACAATAGTGGCTATTAGTTATTATTAGCACCTTGGTGTTACAGGCGTTTATGTTCTCCATTCCTAAAAAAATTATTTTTGCTTGTATTCTGTTAGTGCTGTTGTTGGTGGTTACATTTTCATTTGGCCGCGCT
Organism: Pseudoalteromonas sp. S1609; assembly: GCF_005887255.1. Taxonomy (GTDB): domain Bacteria; phylum Pseudomonadota; class Gammaproteobacteria; order Enterobacterales; family Alteromonadaceae; genus Pseudoalteromonas. Next base: position 18,263 of record NZ_PNDJ01000043.1, read on the forward strand.
TATGATTTAGGCCAAGCTAAAATTCAAGCTGACCAACAGGTCATTCAATTAAATAATTATATTGATAATGAACTCGCGCGCTTTGCAGCTATTCCTCAGCTCCTCACAGAAAATAATTTATTGATTCGTTTTACTAATAATGAATCACAACACTTTAATGCTATTAATAATTACTTGGCTGATATTCAACAAGCCAGCGGTGCCTCAGATGTATACATACTAGATCCCCTTGGCGACGTTATTGCAAGTAGCAACTGGCAAACCGACTATACGTTTTTAGGGAGCAACTTTGCATTTAGACCTTATTTTAAACAGGCTTTTGCTGGAGAAAAGGTCGCTTACTTTGCTCTCGGACAGCGCTCGAAAGAGCGCGGAATATACTTTTCTCAGGCTATTTACCAAGATGGCAAAGCCATTGGTGTAGTGGCACTTAAAATTAATGTCGCTAAATTTGAAAACGATCGTTCGTTATTAAATACTTCAAAAGGCAGTCATTTTTATTTGCAGCTTGCGGATAAAATTATTGCTATGTCAGATGAGCCAGCATGGCGTTTAAACACGTTTACAGAGCTGGATATTACTACACGCCGCGATATTAAACAGCGCCGTGCTTACTTAGATCATCAACCGTTACAAATAAAGCAGCAGCGCTACAAAAGTCAGGGCATTGAGCAATTTAAAATTGCTAAAGATGAATATGTTGCCGCTTCAAGGCCATTGACACACCTAAATGCAACGATGACTGTATTGGTTGATATCTCGGGCATAAATGCATTACAGGTGCCCAGATTGTTATGGCTGGTGTTGTTTTATTGGGTATTTATTTTTGTCGGATACAGCTTATTGGCACGCTTTGCCGGATATAAAAAATTACTGTACTCTCGTCATAGTTTAGAACTTGAAGTATTAGAGCGCACTCAAGCGCTTGAAAAAGCGCAAACTGCACTAGTACAGTCGGCAAAATTAGCCACAATAGGGCAATTAAGTGCGGGTATTAATCATGAAATAAACCAGCCACTGAGCGCCATAAACACCTATTTAGCAAGCGCTAAAATTTTTCTTAAAAAAGGAAAACTCAATGCATTGAGTGAAAACTTAACTATTATTGAGAATTTGGTAGAGCGGGTACATAAAATAGTGGCGCAGCTTAAACACTTTAGTAAGCCGGCGACAATGCAATTGCGACCACATCCACTGTCGGCGTTATTAAACAATGCGTTGATGATCACCCACCCGCAACTTAAACAAGACGATGTTAACGTCAGTACTCCGCAGTTTTCGCAAGAGATCACGGTGTGGGTTGATGCATTAAAATTTGAACAAGTACTGGTTAATGTGATCACCAATGCGTCACAAGCAATGAAAGGTGAGCCTAAACGAGAGCTTAGTTTCGATGTTGAGTGTTTTGAGGAGCGCGTTAAGCTTTCTATTTTAGATAGTGGTCCAGGTATTGAACACCATGTGCTGGGATCTATTTTTGAACCCTTTTACAGTACCAAGTCAAGTAATGGTTTAGGGCTGGGCTTATCAATATCAAAGCAAATTATTGATTCATTTAATGGTTACTTAACGGCGCACAATCGTCCTCAAGGCGGTGCACAGTTTATTATTAGTTTATCAAGCATAGAGGCCCCAAAAAATGATTGAAGCCGTTGTTTGTAAGCAAGTGGTTGTTATTGATGATGAGGCGATGATCCGTGATTCGTTAAATCAGCTTTTAACCCTCGAAGGGTATGAGGTGCAGTGCTTTAGTGATGCGAGTATTGCTTTAAGCCGTTTAAGTCGCAACTTTTATGGCGTTGTCCTCAGTGATATAAATATGCCGACTATGGATGGTTTAACTTTTATTGAGCAGGTAAAAGCATTCGACAGTGAACTTCCGGTAATATTTTTAACAGGTTATGCCGATGTGTCTGTGGCGGTAAAAGCGATGCAATTAGGCGCGTATGATTTATTTGAAAAACCCCTGAACGAAAATTTATTAGATTGCATTGCCAGAGCTTTAGACAAACGTGCTTTAGTTATGGAAAACAGAGCTCTGAAGCGTGCAGTTGAAAAGACCTCCGCACCCGGTGTGCGTATTTTAGGCGAGACCCTTAAAATGCAGCACATGATGAACTTACTCAATACAGTGATTGATACACCTGCAGATGTATTAATTGAAGGTGAAACTGGTACAGGTAAAGAATTGGTTGCCCGTTATTTACACGATCATAGTAACCGTTCCAGCTGTCAGTTTGTGGCTATTAACTGTGGTGCGGTGCCTGAGCAATTAATAGAAAGCGAATTGTTTGGTGCTGTTAGTGGTGCATATACTGGCGCAACACAAGATCGCAAAGGCAAGTTTGAGTTTGCGCAAGGCGGCACCGTTTTTTTAGATGAAATTGAAAGCACTCCCTTGTCACTACAAGTTAAATTACTTCGGGTGCTTGAAGAGCGAAAAGTTACCCCCGTGGGTGCAAATAAAGCCATCGAGCTTGATATTCGTATTGTCGCGGCCACCAAGGTCGATTTACTTTCGTTGGTAGAAAAAGGTGAGTTTAGAGCCGATTTATATTATCGATTGAGTTTAGTTAAAGTCAGTATTCCCGCATTAAGAGACAGAAAAGCCGATATTCCTTTGTTGTTTAAGCATTTTAGCTCTATTGCGGCCACTCGTTTTCATAAACCTTTGGGTGCGCTTAATATTGAGTTACAACAGCGCCTACTTGCGCACGACTGGCCAGGTAATGTTCGTGAATTAAGAAATCAGGCTGAACGAGCGGTATTACTTGGCCCCGATCTGGCTTTTGCACAGAGTGACTCAAGCAGTAGTGGCTCGTCGTTATCATTGGATTTAAGCCTTGTAGAAAAGGTCAGCTTTTATGAGCAGTCTTTAATTGAAGAAGCCTTAGAACTTAATCATGGCAGTATTAAAGACACCATGGCAACGTTGCAAATCGCGCGCAAAACCCTCTACGATAAAATGAGTAAATATAACCTTAATCGAGATATGTTTACCGATTAGTGGGTGGAAATGGTGATAGTAGGTATTTAAAGTGTGTGGAAATCCGCACATTTTAAAGCTTTTTATCATGGTTTTATTTTTTAAGTCACTGAAATTTATTGTTATTATCTAGTTGGTCATGTTCTTGCTCTACAGTTGTAGACAACAAGTAACATCACATAATTAGGATACATAATGAAAAATAATCTATTCCAAGGTTCAGTACTTGCTGCGTTATGCAGTGCTGCCACACTACCTGTAACAGCGTTTGCTGCAGATTACACTGTGTATGGTAAAGCCGAAGTACAAATTGCCAACACCGATACTGGCATTATGCGTTACGCAGATGAAGGCACACAAATAGATGCCCCTTTTTCGCGTATTGGTATTAAAGGTGACCATAAATTAAATGAATATTTTACTGCCGTATTTAAATACGAGGTTCAAGTAAAAGGCTTTGAACATGATGATACCAATGAGCCTTTTGCAGCACGTAATACTTACCTTGGCCTAAAAGGTGCGTTTGGTGAAGTAGTCGTAGGGCGAAATGACACGCGTTTTAAATACTCTGAAGGTAAACTCGATAACTTTAACGAAACCCAAGCTGATATTTCACAAGTTATTGCCGGACAAGATCGCTTAGGCGATACCATTACCTATACCTCTAAGTACTGGCACAATGCACAGTTTTCATTTACCTATGCGCCAAAAGATGACAACAAAGACAATGAAGCGGGATTTGCTGCAACCCTTATTTATGGTGATCGTAGTTTAAATAAAACTCCTTACTCTATTTCAATAAGCCATGTTGACTCGCTTAATAACATTAAAGCAAGTCGTATCGCAGGCGTGTATAAATTTGAAAAACTACAATTAGGTGCGTTATACCAGCACTCAGAATCAATTGATGGTAGTAAATCAGGGAATGGTTACGTGTTAAGTGCAAGCTACAAGCTCGACAAATGGGTACCTAAAGTTCAATTTGCAAAAGATGATTCAAAGCTACGTCAAGCATCAGACGCAACTCAGTGGACTACTGGTGTAGACTACATTTTTGACAAGCAAACTACCGCTTACCTTTTATATACTGACCTCGACCTAGAAGAAAATGCTGATAACAGTGTTGCACTTGGTCTTAAATATAAATTTTAAAGGCTGTTAAAATGACAAAACGTATTTTAGAAAATAACGCCAATAAAAAGCCGTTTATGCAATGGCTGTTATTGTTACTTGGTCCGTGTGTAATGTTATTGACCTGCTTAGTTGAGCCGCCAGTAGGAATGTCGGCTGCTGCATTTAAAACTGCAGGCTTAGCATTTTGGATGGCATCGTGGTGGGTAAGTGAAGTTGTGCCCATTCCTGCTACTGCATTACTTCCGTTAGTGATTTCACCTATAGTAGATATAGCGGCTATAAAAAGTGTTGCAGCTCCTTATGCGCATCCGCTGATCTTTTTATTTTTAGGCGGTTTTTTAATCTCAATTGCTATGGAACGTTGGGGATTACACAAACGAATTGCATTAAGAACTATGCTTTATGCCGGTAAAAAACCAAGCTTACAAATTTTAGCCATGATGTTAGTGACTGCATTTTTATCAATGTGGATGTCTAATACCGCTACCGCAGTAATGATGTTGCCTATTGCCTTATCTATCACTCATTTAGTTAAAAGCTCAGATCCTAGTAATGAGGGGTTTGGTAAAGCACTTTTACTATCTATTGCTTATGGCGCGAGTATTGGTGGTATTGCTACTTTAATTGGTACTCCTCCAAATGCATTAATGGCTGCGTACCTATCAGATAGCTACCAGATTGAAATTGGCTTTGCCCAGTGGATGATAGTTGGTGTGCCATTAGCACTTGGCATGTTAATCATCAGCTGGATTTGGCTAACTAAATTTACCTACAAGGTTGATGCGAATGTGCAAGCAAACAAGCGAATTGACACTAAAGCGGTATTTTCTTCGCAGCTAAAAGACCTAGGACTCATGCAACGTGCTGAAAAGGGCGTGTTGTTTGTGTTTATGTTTGCGGCTATTTGTTGGATATTTAGACCATTACTAGGTGATGTGACCGGCCTTAAAATTTCAGATACGGGTATTGCAATTGCAGCCGCATTATTATTATTTGTACTACCTGCAAATAAAGGCAGTGATGAGCGAATTTTAGATTGGGAAAGTGCAGCTAAAGTACCTTGGGGTGTGTTGCTTTTATTTGGGGGGGGCTTGACACTAGCCTCGCAAATTAAATCATCAGGATTAGCCGATTACATTGCCAACATGATTGAGGGTGTCAGTGCAATTCCTTTAGTTATGAGCATTCTTGTGGTGGTGGCACTCATTACTTTCTTAACGGAAATTACCAGTAATACGGCAACAGCCGCAGGCTTTTTACCATTATTGGGGCCTGTTGCTGAGTCTGTAACTGGCAGCCCGTTAGTGTGGGTTATTCCAGCTGCGATTGCGTGTAGTTGTGCGTTTATGATGCCAGTAGCCACACCACCCAATGCGATTGTGTTTGGCTCGGGTGAAATTAAAATGAAAGACATGATCCGTGCTGGCTTTGTGCTAAATATTGTGGCGATTGTTTTAATCACGTTAGTGACAATGACTATTGCAGCTCAGGTGTTTGGCTTTTAATAACCCACTTTAATCAACTAACAAAACAGATAACCGATGCACATAAAAGCTGTGCATCGGTATGGGTTCCAACCAACCTTATGAGTGTTTTTGCAACGCTTTTCATTATGTTGCAAAACCACTCTTTATTGCTCGAGTAACAGAACAAGGTTATAGTCTTGAAAACGTTATAAATCGAGTAGCCTATTTTGATCACTGACACATTATCTACAGGGACTTTGCGTTCACAATTTAATGAACTAAAGCACTCTTTTGAAGACACCCCTTATTTACCTATTGAGCAACGCCTTGCTTTACTTAAGCAAGTACGCGCTAACATTGTAACGCTAGAGCAAGACTTGATTGCAGCGGTATCCAAAGATTTTGGTTACCGAACGGCCTTTGATACCTTAGTAGGTGATATTTTGCCTACCATGCAGGGGCTTGCACATATTATTAAAAAGTTACCTCGCTGGTCTAAGCCTAGTCACCGCAGCGCGGGGTTAAGCTTATGGCCCTCAAAAGTAAGTGTAACCTATCAGCCTATTGGCGTGGTGGGTGTGATTGCACCGTGGAACTATCCTATTCAATTGGCATTGGTGCCAGTCATCACCGCGATTGCAGCGGGCAACAGGGTTATGCTAAAGCTCAGTGAATTTACGCCTAATACCAATGCGGTTCTTGAAAAAATATTTATAGGTGAATTAAGCCAACACTGCACCATTATTCAAGGTGGCAGCGAGGTGGCGAGTGAGTTTTCATCATTACCCTTTGCACATTTATTATTTACTGGCTCAACAGCGGTTGGTAAGTTGGTGATGGGCGCAGCGAGTAAAAATTTAACACCAATCACTTTAGAACTAGGCGGAAAATCGCCAGTCATTGTGTTAGAAAAAGCAGACGTAAATAAAGCCGCGAGTGCTTTATTATTTGGAAAAATGGCCAATGCAGGGCAAATATGTGTGGCTCCTGACTACGTATTTGTTCCTAAAGCACTAGAACATCAGTTTATTAAAGCTTTGTCCACACTTTATAAAAAGCACTTTAAGCAAGGTGTTGAAGGGAAAAACCTGACCTCTATTATTAGTCCAGCTCATTATCAACGTCTGCTAGGTTATTTAGAACAAGCACAACAACAAGGCGCTAAAATAACAAAGCCACTTGAGCAAAACCAACAAGATGCTGAAAAACACCGGATGGGTCTGCATATTGTGACGCATGTCACCGACGAGATGCAATTAATGCAAGAAGAGTTATTTGGGCCTATTTTACCGATTATGAGTTATGACAAATTAGATGATGCGCTTAATTATATTCGACTACGCCATCATCCATTAGCGGTCTATATTTTGGGCCAAGACAAGCAAGCGCAACAGTACATTATTAAGCAAACACTTAGCGGAACCGTTGCCGTTAACGATACATTAATACAAGTAGCTGCCGATGATGTACCATTTGGCGGGGTGGGTCATTCAGGAATGGGGCATTATCATGGCAAAGAAGGCTTTTTAACCTTTAGCCATGCAAAAAATACCTTAGTATCAGGCTCGTTTAATCCGCGTATAGGTTTATTACTTAAACAAAATAAATTACTGATCAAAGTGCTAAAGTGGCTTTATGTAAAATAGCCTGTAGTACTTAAAATAAAAAAGCTGAATGAATCACTTCATTCAGCTTTTTTAGTTATTCTTTTGGCTTAAAACATTCGCCCTTCACCCGCATAAGTACCCGCTAAAATTTTATTATAAATAGCATCGGCTTTTTCTTTAGCCTCAGCGACTTCCTTAGGGAGCATAGTGCGTTCATCAAGTTTACGACTGTGACTAGCTTGCATATTACCGTTATACTCAGCAATGGTATTCCACACATACGACATTTCAAGGTTTTTTGGCATTCCTAAGCCTTCAAAATACATCAAGGCTAAATTAAATTGTGCAAGCGTGTAATTATTTGCGGCGGCTTTTTCATACCATGTTCTGGCGGCTTTATAATCTTGGCTCACGCCATCGCCGTTGGCGTACATTACCCCTAAATTATACTGTGCAGCAGGAAGGTTTTTATTGGCTGCTTTCTCAAATAAGCTAATAGCCATTTGTTTGTCTAACTTTACGCCATTGCCTTCGTCATACAATACTGCAAGTGCAAACATCGAATCTACATGATTCTTTTTAACTGCTTGTTGATAAAGCTCTGCAGCTTTGTAAAAGTCGCGAGTAACTCCATGTCCGCCCTCGTACAACTTACCTAGTTCGTAAATACCTGGGGCATAGCCTTTGTCTGCAAGGTAATTAAACTCTTTTAGTGCTTCCTCAAATTGACCTGCGTTTGCTGCTATTATGCCTTCCTCAAGCCCTGCATAAGCATAAGGTGTAGCAAGTATAATGCCCGCAAAGAACATTGCTTTTAAATTAGACTGTGACATATGCATGTCTCCAAATTAGTTATCGTTGTCGGTAAGCATCATAACGGTTAATCATTTACTTATTACTCGAGTAGGTAATAAATTATGAGCTAAATCAATAACGCCAACGTTTATAAATTAGATATACAAACGTATTAACAAGTAGTTTTAACTATAGCTCAAAAATTCTAAACTTAAGCACATAGCTATGATATAAATTGCGTTAGCTTGCGATTCTATAGAAAAATGAAAAAAATAAAAGCAAGCAGTAGCTTACATAATTACTTATGATGATTTTTGGCAACTAAAGCATCATACAACGGGGTCTTTTCATGTTAAATAATTTAAAAAATATAAAACTAAGTAAAATTATTTTTATAACCAGTTTGTTATTTATTGCCAGCTGTTCAACGTCATTTGCCTATAACAACCTAGGTTGGTTATCGTCATTTTGGATAGATGATTACGTTGATCTTAGTAAAAGCCAATCTAAGCAGCTAAAAGCGATTATTAACGACACCCGAGATTGGCATCGTGAAGTTGAATTACCAAAATATAAAGCCGATTTACTCGACCTAAGACAATTGCTAAACAATGAAGCCGATACTGCGCAGTTGATGGATAAAATAACCCAAGTGAAGCAGCATTGGCGAAACTTGCTGTTGCATACTAGTGACCCTTTAATTGAGTTAGCGCTGACCTTAACCCCATCACAACGAAGTGAAATGGTAGAGAATATTCGCGAGCAAATTAATGATGAAATCCAAGAGTATGCCTCATTAACTAAAGAGGAGCACCAACAACAACGCTTAGAGAGGCAACTAGACTACTACAAGCAGTGGCTTGGCAAACTCACTTCTGAGCAGCAAACGCTCATATCACAAGCTAACAGTGAGCATACCCCTACCAGTGATTTATGGTACGACTATAAATTAACTCGTTTAGCCGCACTTGAAGCCCTTTTTAGCCAGCAAACACTTAGCGAGGCAGAGTTTACCCAGCAATTACAAACCATTATCACTGATCGTGAGCAATATATGAGTAATGAGCTGCTTGAGCAAAATGAACAAAATTTAAAAGCTTATGCGCATTTGCTACTCAAGTTAAATAAAACGCTGAGCGTTAAACAGTTAGCGCATGTTGACGAAGAATTTGCAGATTTAGTGGGTACTGTTAATGACTTGCTTACAGATTGAGGTTGTTTTCTAGTTCTTTTTGCTTGTTTTTACTGGCTTATTTAGCTTAAAATTGTGATTTTTGCATTTCATTGTTAACATAAGCTATCAAAAATATTTTAAGTTATCCATGGATATAGCTGCACTTAATAGTACAAAAACGCTACGCAAGCACGTTCTTAAATGGATGTGTATTTGCTTTGGTTTTTTGTCATTGGTGTTTGCCGGTTTTAATTTATTGGTAAATAATTTACCCCTTGTTGGTGGTCTCGAAGTCGGCTTTTCCTTGTTATGCTTATATATATTTAAGCACTCGCAAAAACATTACCCTAAGCGCTGGCATGCCATTACCATGTGCTTAACTATCTCTTTAATTGTGTTATGTGGCACCTACTTAGCCCCCCCTAAAAACGGCCTGTTTTTGTGGACATTTATTTTACCTATTCTTTACTACTTACTGCTTGGTAGACGTTACGGGTTATTTTTGTCTGCGGCATTACTTGTTTTACAGCTGGTGGTGTTATCTCAAAAACTGCCACATTCATCGTTTTCAGCATTTAACATAGGACTTAACTTATTATTTGTATACATAAGCATATGGGCTATATCTCATGTTTTTGAAGGTAATAGAGCTGATTTTTCGAAGCGTTTGAAAAATTTAGCGTTACTCGATCCCCTTACTGGGGCTGGTAATCGTTTATCAATGAACCAGTTTTTTGAGGTAGAGATCAAAGATAAATCACAGCTTTACTTATTTTTACTTGATTTAGACTACTTTAAACAAATTAATGATCAGTATGGGCACGATGTTGGCGATAAAGTATTGGTTGAGTTAGCTACATTATTGCGCGGCACTTTTGCAAAAGGGTATGTGTTTAGAGTGGGAGGTGAAGAGTTTTCACTAATGAGCAACTTTGATAGTCCGCAAGCAGCCTTAGCAATGGCAGAAAAGTTAAGACTCGCAATACAAAATAAGCACATAGTCGCTAATGGTGAAACCATTAATTTAACCGCCAGTTTAGGCGTTGTACAATACCAGCAACAAAGCCTAAGTGAACTAATCGACTTGGCCGATAAGCAGCTTTATAAAGCTAAAGAGACTGGCCGTAATGGGGTCTGCACTGATATTTTAGCGCTGGCTTAAGTTTTATAGCGGCTAATACATTTGTTCAAAGTCTGGAATACTGTTTTCCCAAATCGGTCTTTCTTTACCAATATATTCGCGTACGGCATCAAAAAATAACCGGGTTCTTACCGGTAAATCACGATGTGGGTATACCGCATACATGGCACTGTGCTCCATTAATTTAAGATCCGTCAATAAAGGCACCAGCTGTCCATCAATCACTTCTTTATCTAATATAAACGCGGGGGCTAAAACGTAAGTGGTTCCGGAGAGTGTTTTCATTAATAGTGCTTCAGCATCATTGGCTCTAAATACACTTTTAATTTTTTGTTCGCATTGTTCACCAAGGTGGTTGTAGTAACTTACTCCATCAACTCGCAGTGAACTACTTGCGTAACTAGCGGCGGGTAATTGTGCTAAATCAGTTATGTTTTTCGGCATTCCATAGGTTTCGATAAATGCAGGGGAAGCTAAAAGTAATAAACGATTACGCGCAATCTTTCGAGCAATTAAAGAGGAGTCTTTTGGCTCACCCACTCTAAATGCCAAATCAAATCCTTCTGAGACAATATCCACAAGCCGATCATCTAAACGAAGTTCTACTTCCACTTGCGGAAAGCGCTTTTGGAAATCGTTGATCACTGGTTGTAAATAACGCCGACCAATTAAAGTCGATGAGGTAATTTTTAATACGCCACGAGGTTCTAAGTGATAATTCTCTGCCATACGCAGGGTATCGCCGAGTAGGCTTCGTAACTCGTCCGCTTTTTTTATCATTTCAGCGCCTGCTGCGGTAAGTGAAAACGAACGGGTGGTTCGATTTAATAGCCTCACGCCTAGCTCATCTTCTAAACGGCTAATTTGTTTAGAGATCACGGAACGATCAATGTTGCGTATTTCAGCAGCTTTAGCAAATGATCCCTGCTCAACCACTTCAAGCAGCATTAAGAGTCGGCTTGTTGTATCCATTATTGCACCATTGTGTCACTTTGATGCCATTTTGGCACTAATGAATTTAAAAATCTATTGTTTTTGTCAACAAGTATGTTCCGTATTATGTATCGCCTAATTAACAGGAGCGTCGTTATGAACAAACACTTAGTTGCTACAGCCTTATCTGTTGCATTAATTACTCTGACCGGTTGTGCTGAAGAAAGCACAGCGCAATCAGCACCCGCACAACAATATCAAGCTATTGATGTAGCCCAAGTCCTGGTCAAGCCTGTACAAAGTTGGCATACCTATACAACGCGCTTAGAGTCACCGCAAAAAGTAGCATTAATGCCGCGTGTATCAGGCATTATTGAGCAAATTGAATTTAAAGAAGGGGATGCTGTTAAACAAGGTGATGTGTTATTTCGCCTTGATGATCGTTCATTTAGAGCCACGGTAGCTAGTTTACAAGCTCAGGTTAAAAGTGCACAAGCGGCTCTTGAACAAGCAAAAAGCGAAGCATCACGTGCAGTGCGTCTAACTGAGCGTAAAGCAATTTCTACAGAACAAGCACAAGCTCGTACCTCAACGTTGCGTCAGCGTGAAGCACAACTTGCTGCACTTAAAGCTCAGCTTAAAGCCGCAGAACTTGATTTAGAGTTTACCTCTGTGGTTTCACCTATTGATGGAATTATCTCTCGCGCAAACATCACTAAAGGTAACAACGTCCTTACCGGGCAAAGCGTGCTCACTTCAATTGTTTCAAATGACAAAATGTATGCTTACTTTGATGTCGATGAACGTACTTGGAACAATGCATTTGATGATGTTACTGCATCAAGCAAGCAACCTGTTGTTATGCAAAAAGTAGGGCAGAGTGATTTTAATTACAACGGCCACATCAACTTTATAGATAACCAAATTAATGCTTCTACTGGCACATTACGTGTACGAGCGGTATTTGAAGATCGTAGTAACGAGTTACGCTCAGGCTCTTTTGCACGCATTAAACTCGCTGCTAATGCAATACGCAAAACCGTCATTATTCCAGATAGAGCTATTGGTACTGATTTAAAAAATCGTTTTGTTCTTACCGTGGGCGAAAATAATGTACTGCAATATAAATTGGTTACTGTCGGTGAGCGCTATGGCGCATTACGTGCCATTACCTCTGGCCTTGAACAAGGTGATGTGATTGCAGTGAATGGGCCAGCTCGCGTAGGACCTGGCATGCCAATATCACCAAATAAAGTGACAATTAATACCCAAGGTGTGGCATTTACACTCACTGCTAACCCTGCCGATTTAGTTGCTAAGCAATAAGGTTATTAAATGAAATTTTCACACTTTTTTATCCAGCGACCGATTTTTGCGGCTATGCTGTCGCTGATTATTTTGATTGCAGGTGGCATTTCTTTATTTCAGCTGCCAGTCAGTGAATACCCAGAAGTTGTACCACCTACAGTGGTAGTAACAGCCAGTTACCCGGGCGCAAACCCAACGGTTATTGCGCAAACAGTAGCAACGCCGCTTGAACAAGAAATAAACGGCACTGAAAACATGCTATATATGTTTTCACAAGCGACCAGTGACGGGCGCATGACTTTAACCGTAACATTTGCCTTAGGGACGGATTTAGACCGTGCTCAAGTACAGGTGCAAAACCGAGTAAATAGTGCATTACCGCGCTTGCCACAAGAGGTACAGCGTTTAGGGGTAGTTGCTGAAAAGTCATCACCCGATTTAACCATGGTGGTGCATTTATATTCACCCCAGAATAGCCATGATACGGCGTATTTATCAAATTATGCCGATTTAAACATTAAAGATGAAATAGCTCGTTTACCTGGCGTGGGTGATATTCAGTTATTTGGTGGTGGTAAATATGCTATGCGTGTGTGGTTAAATCCAGATGCATTAGCAGCACGTGAGCTTACAGCAACCGATGTTGTGGCTGCTTTGCGCTCGCAAAATCAGCAAGTTGCAGCGGGTAGCTTAGGTGCTCAACCAATCTCTAACGATAGCCAATTTCAAATTTTATTAAACGTTAAAGGCCGCCTAAATAGCATTGAAGAGTTTAAGGAGGTCATTATTAAAGTAGGTGAGCAAGGGCAACTCACGCGTTTGTCAGATGTGGCGCGTGTTGACTTAGGCCAAGACTCTTACTCACTGCGTGCTGAACTTGATAATCAACCTGCATTGGCAATGCCAATATTTCAACGCCCGGGTTCAAATGCCATTGAGCTTTCAGATCAGGTGCGTGAAACCATGGCACGTTTATCGAAAGATTTTCCTGAAGGTGTTGAATACGACATTGTTTATGATCCAACGGTATTCGTTCGTGGCTCTATTGATGCGGTAATAGCGACATTGCTTGAAGCAATCGCATTGGTTGTTATTGTAGTTATTGTATTTTTACAAACGTGGCGCGCATCTATTATTCCGCTTATAGCTGTCCCAGTTTCACTCATTGGTACCTTTGCTGTAATGCAGTGGCTTGGTGTTTCTATTAATACCTTATCGCTATTTGGTTTAGTACTGGCTATAGGTATTGTGGTTGATGATGCGATTGTAGTGGTCGAAAATGTTGAACGGAATATAGAAAACGGCTTATCGCCGCTTGAAGCCACACGCGTTGCAATGACAGAGGTAACCGGCCCAATTATTGCGATTGCATTGGTATTGTGTGCGGTATTTATTCCAACGGCCTTTATTACTGGACTTTCTGGACAGTTTTATAAGCAATTTGCTTTAACCATAACTATTTCAACGGTTATTTCAGCGTTTAACTCACTGACATTGTCGCCGGCGCTAGCAGCCTTATTGTTAAAATCGCACGACGCAAAACCAGATGCGTTTACCCGCTTATTAGATAAGTTATTTGGTCGCTGGTTATTCAAGCCATTTAATCGACTGTTTAACCGTGGTGCAACAGGGTATGAAAAGCTAGTACAAAAGCTTATTCGTATGAGCGTGGTGGTAATGGTTGCCTATGTTGCTTTAGTTGGCGGTACGATTAAGCTGTTTGACGCGGTGCCTGGTGGCTTTATACCACAGCAAGATAAGCAATACTTAGTTGCCATTGCGCAACTACCAGATGCAGCAAGCTTAGACAGAACTGAAGCGGTAGTAAAACAAATGCAGCAAATAGCGCTCGAGGTTCCTGGTGTTGCAAACACCGTGGCGTTCCCTGGTCTATCTGTAAATGGTTTTACTAATAGCCCTAACAGCGGCATTGTGTTTACACCATTGGCGCCTTTTGCAGAGCGAACCGATCCGAGTATGTCAGCTTCGGCTATTGCGGCTCAGTTAAACCAACGTTTTGCGGCAATTGATGAAGCGTTTGTGGCTGTATTTCCGCCACCACCAATTCAAGGCTTAGGCACTACAGGTGGTTTTAAACTGCAAATTGAGGATAGAGCTAACAAAGGCTTTGAAGCATTATTTAATAGCTTGCAATCAGTGATTGCCGCGGCGCAAAAAGATCCGGCATTAATGGGGCTGTATTCAAGCTTTAGAATACAAGTGCCGCAAATGGATATTGATATTGACCGCGAGCAAGCACTTATCCAAGGTATTGCACTTGATGAAGTATTTAACTCATTGCAGATTTATTTAGGCTCAGTGTATGTAAACGACTTTAATATGTTTGGTCGTACTTACCAAGTTAATGCCCAAGCAGATGCCGAATTTAGGGTAGACCCAGAGCAAATACTAAACCTAAAAGTACGTAATCGTGCAGGTAACATGGTGCCACTAGGCTCAGTGCTTACGGTAACGCCAACTATAGGCCCAGATCGTGTTATGCACTACAACGGTTACCCAAGTGCTGAACTTAACGGCAGCCCAGCGCCAGGTTATAGCTCAGACCAAGCGCAAACAGCGATTGAAAATGTACTGGCGAAAACGCTACCTACTGGTATTGAATATGAATGGACTGAGGTAACGTATCAGCAAGTACTTGCCGGCAATACTATGGTGTACGTGTTCCCACTGGTGGTATTGCTTGTGTTTATGGTACTGGCTGCACAGTATGAAAGCCTACGTTTACCATTGGCCATTATTTTAATTGTACCTATGACTATATTCTCTGCGTTATTAGGGGTGTGGTTTGTAGGCTCAGATAACAATATATTTACCCAAATAGCGTTAATTGTACTGGTGGCACTGGCCTCTAAAAACGCCATTTTAATGGTGGAATTTGCCAAAGATAAACACGACACTGGATTATCGCACCTTGAGGCTATGTTGGCAGCGTGTCGCATGCGTTTACGTCCTATTTTAATGACCTCAATTGCCTTTACCGCGGGTGTTATTCCGTTAGTGTTGGCAACCGGTGCCGGTGCTGAAATGCGTCATGCAATGGGTAACGCAGTATTCTCAGGTATGATTGGTGTGACTGTATTTGGGCTATTATTTACGCCAGTGTTTTACATGCTTGTGGTAAAAAAGCAGCGCGCTGAGGAGTCTTCAAATGACTAAATTACATTTAAACAAATTTAAAATGCCGGCATTTTTAGGCTCAGTGTTAGCGATTGCAGTGTTATCTGGCTGTGCGAGCAAAATAGATACAGCAGCTGAGCAACAACAAGTAAACGAGTTTGTTGCCCAAGCAATATCGGCGGAGCAGTATGTTGGTGAAGATGAGCAAAACTGGTGGTACAAGTTAGGTTCAGCGCAATTAAACCAGCTTATTAGTAACGCATTAGCTAATAACTACGACTTACAAACGAGTCAGTTAGTGCTTAAAAGTGCGTTGGCACGTATTGGTGAACAACAAGCACAATACTTACCGCAAGGCGGTGTTGAGGTTGGCGCTAAACGAAGTGGACTAGGCGATACCAATAGCCGACAGTCAAGTGCAAATGTTGCACTTGACTGGCAGCTCGACTTATTTGGTCGAATAACTGCACTCGTTGATGCCGCAAATTCACAAGCTATGAGCCAAGCAGAGCAAGTTAGGCTATTACAAATTGAAGTTGTGTCATCTGTGGTTAAAGGGTTTGCCAGCTATCAG
Organism: Pseudoalteromonas sp. S1609; assembly: GCF_005887255.1. Taxonomy (GTDB): domain Bacteria; phylum Pseudomonadota; class Gammaproteobacteria; order Enterobacterales; family Alteromonadaceae; genus Pseudoalteromonas. Next base: position 34,519 of record NZ_PNDJ01000043.1, read on the forward strand.
GGCAACCTGCAAAAGCAACAAATTATTGAAATGCAAATAGAAGCACTTGAACAAAGCATTCAAGTGCTGCAGGCGCAAGTAGATGAAGGTGTGGCAAATGAGCTTGATTTAAACCGCACCATGGCGCAACTTAGGCAGCAACAAGCGCTCATTCCGGCGATTGAATATGCTAAGTTTCGTGACTTATCTACGCTGGCGGTATTAAGTGCACAACCAACGCAATCATTGAGTATTAAAGATGAACGTGCTGTATTGAGCAAGGCATTTCAAGTGTCACTAGCAAAGCCAAATCAAGCGATTGCACTAAGGCCCGATATTAGCCGAGCATTATATGACTTTAGCCAAGCAAATAGTTTAAGTGTGGCAGCCAGTAAAGCTCTATTACCCGATATCAGCTTAAGTGGTTTTGCAGGCGTGCTAAGTTTGGGCAGTAATGGTTTTAGCGACACCCAGCAGCAGTGGCAAGTTGCACCACAAGTACAATGGTCTTTATTAAGTTATCCTGCGTTGTTGGCTCAGCGTGATGCGCAGCAATTTTTGAGTCAAGCTGCTTATACTGACTATCAACAAGTGGTGTTAAAAGCCATTAACGAGAGTGAACTTTCATTGCAATACTTGGTCAATCAAGCACAGCAATCGCGTTTTGCTGAGCAGCGGTATCAGTTTGCTAATAATGCATTTTTACAAGCACAAGCAATGTATGAAGAAGGGCAAATTCCTTACTTAGAGTTGTTAGATGCACGTCAGGATGTTTTAATAGCACAAGAAAATGCCGTTGATTCAACTATTTCATCGTTATTGGCTAAGGTAAATGCTTACCAGTCATTTAATGGACGATGGAGTTACGCGTTAAGTAGTACTAACTAGTAGAGTTTTTGATGCCTAATACTGTAGTTACAAACCCAAATACTATTCCTTCATCTATGCAGGCTATTGCCTTAATAGAGCCTAATGAGGATATTCACTTAGTTGATATGCAAGTACCTGTGCCTCAATGCACAGGTAATGAGCTGTTAGTAAAAGTGGAGTATGTTGGTTTAAATCCGGTGGATGCGCAATTTGCTAAATCTGGCTTTTGTTTATGGCAATATCCGCATGTTTTAGGCTTGGATGCAGTGGGTGTAGTGGTTAAAGCGGGTAAAGGCGTATTTCCTGGCGTGGGTGAGCGTGTAATGTGGCACGCCAGTATTGGTGAGCAAGGGATATTGAGCGAATACGCAAAAGTGCCTAATTATGCGGTGTCTATCATTCCCAAGCAATTAGCCAGTGATAAGGCTGCTTCTTTGCCCTGCGCCGGAATGGCAGCGCTTATCAGCTTAGATAAATTAGCTGTAACGGAAGGCGACACCCTCTTTGTTGAAGGGGGCGCAGGTGCAGTAGGGCAATTTGCTATTCAATTTGCAAAGCAGCGTGGTGCCGATGTATTTACAACCGCCTCCAAGCGTAACCACAAATTGGTTAAGCAGCTAGGGGCTGATGTAGTCTTTGATTACAATGACAAAACCTTATGTGACAAAATTCGCCGAGAGCTTGGCCCACAAGGATTTGATGCCGTTATTGATATTATGGGTGGGGAATCGACCATTCAAAATATCGAGCTAATGCGTTTTTGTGGTCGTATTGCTTGTTTAAATCCACTGCCTAATTTTGAACAGCAGCTAATGTACCGTAGAGCACCCAATATTAGTATTGTATCCTTAGGTGGCGCGTGGTTAGCCAATAGCCTATGCGCGCAGCAGCGCATGAGTTTTATGGGTAATTTGTTGCTTGAAACGGTCTCTAATGGCGAAATAATTCCTCCAGAAGTATTAGCTGTTGATTTTAACGCAAAGGCTGTTTCTAGCGCATTAAACAACCAGTTAGCAGGTGGTTTTACAGGTAAACAAGTGGTTAAAATAAGCTAGGTTTACTCACATTCCCATATTTAAAAAGCGCAGCCTAATTTTAGGCTGCGCTTTTTTGTTTCTACTTTATTACCAAATCTGTATTTACGCCGATATAAGTCTGAATTATTAAATTTTTTACAAAAAAAATAATAATTCAGCGTACAAGTGTAAGCCTTTTTATTTCAACAGTTTACGTTCAGGTAAAGAAAATAAATTGCAAAAACTGTTAATTAATTGAATAGAGTAATTGATCTAAACCGATTTTTATGACGTAATGTAGGTATTATTTATCTGGTCGGATGAGTTCGTTATGAGTTTACGTACAAAATTAAAAAAAGTATTACCAAGTATTTCAGTTACTGAGCAAGAAGCGCTAGACGCTGGCGATGTATGGCTAGAAGGGTCTATCTACCAAGGTAAACCAGATTTTAGCGCGCTACGCGATGTACCTGCGGCGAAATTAACCGCAGACGAACAAGCGTTTCTAGACGGTCCAGTACAAGAACTACTAAGCATGATTGATGATTCAGTCATTCAAAATGGTATTCATTTACCAAACGACATTTTAGAGTTTTTGAAAAAAGAGCGCTTCTTCTCGCTGATCATCCCTAAATCGTTTGGCGGTTTAGAGTTCAGCCCATACGCTAACTCAACAATTGTAGGTACTATTGCGACTAAGAGTTCAGCGGTTGCGGTAACTGTAATGGTTCCAAACTCGTTAGGCCCAGGTGAGTTACTACTTCACTTTGGTACAGAGGAGCAACAGGCACATTACTTACCACGTTTAGCAAATGGTACAGACATTCCATGTTTTGCATTAACCAGCCCAGAAGCAGGTTCTGATGCAGGCGGTATTCCTGATGTAGGTACTGTTACTAAAGGTATGTACAACGGCGAAGAAGTACTTGGCCTAGAAATTACGTGGGACAAGCGCTACATTACACTCGCGCCAATTGCCACTGTACTTGGTTTAGCATTTAAAGTAGTTGACCCAGATGGTCTACTAGGTGGTAAAGAAAACCTAGGTATTACTTGTGCACTTATTCCAAAAGAGCACCCAGGTGTAGAACTTGGTAATCGTCATGATCCTATGGGTATTCGTTTTTACAACGGTACTACACGTGGTAACAAAGTATTTGTACCAATGGATTTTGTTATCGGTGGTCAGAAAAATATCGGCCGCGGTTGGCAAATGCTAGTTAGCTGTTTAGGCGCAGGTCGTGGTATTTCATTACCAGCGTTAGGTGTAAGTACCGCGCAAGTGGCGTTAAAGTCAGCTTCTGAATATGCAGCAGTGCGTGAACAGTTTGGTTTATCAATTGGCCAATTTGAAGGTATTCAAGAAAAGCTAGCTGACATTGCAGGTAAAACATACCTACAAGAAGCAATGCGAGTATTGACAACTGAAGGTTTAGGCATGGGCTTAAAACCATCGGTAGTAACTGCAATCGCTAAATACCATATGACAGAGCTTGGCCGTGATGTGCTTGACTCAGCAATGGACATTCAAGCGGGTAAAGCAATTCAGAATGGTCCTCAAAACACGCTTGCTAGCGGTTATGTGGCGCAGCCAATTGCCATTACGGTAGAGGGCGCAAACATTCTTACTCGTAACCTGATGATCTTTGGTCAAGGTGTTATGCGTTGTCACCCATACTTACAATCTATGGTTGAGTCTATCCACAGCGATGACAAAAACGCAGATGCAGAATTTAACGGTATTTTACGTAAAACAATTGGTTACAGCACAGCAAACAGCTTACGTGCATTCCGCTTAGGTGTACTACCGTTTACCGCGAGTGCAAACTCAGCATTACCAGAAGTACGTGACTACGAAAAAGCAGTGCAAAAACTGTCAGCTAAATTAGCTGTCTATGCTGACTTCTCGTTACTAGTACTTGGCGGTAAATTAAAGCAAGCTGAAATGCTTTCAGCACGTTTAGGCGATGTAATGAGCTTCTTGTATGCAGCTATGGCATCTATTAAGTATTACGAGCAAAAAGTAGCAAGCAGCGAGCGTGAGCAAGCGGCTCCTTACTTCCATTATGCGACTCGTTTTGCACTACAAAGTGCAGAAGAAGCATTGCACAAGTTCTTAGATAACTTCCCTGCAAGTGGTACTCGTAAGTTCATTCGTTTCATTACTATGAACTACTCAACTAAAATGCCAAAAATTAGCGATGATTTAATTCGTGAATTAGCAAAACAAGCTCAGCTTGATACGGCATTTAAAGCGCAAATCACCCATTTAGTTAAGCCAATTGAAGGTGATGGTCATCACATCAATGAGCAAGCTTACAAAGCTAAAATGGCGTCACTTGAGCTATTAGCTAAAGTGAAAAAAGCGCTACGTGCTAAAACCTTTAAGCCGGGTACGCGTTTTTCAATCACACTTGAAAATGCACTTGCTGCAAAAGTAATTAACGACGCTGAATTTGTTCAGTTAAGTGATTACAACAAAAAGCGTGAAAAAGCGATTCGTGTTGATGAGTTCGACTTCGATATGAACATCCTAGACGACAACGCACAGCCAGTTAATCCGCTTAAAAGCGTGGTTAACCAATAAAATTCAATAATGCAAAGCGCCTGCAGTTTAGGCGCTTTTATTGATACAAAATTAGTGTGGAGTCCTGCTTGAGTAACATCAAGCGGGGCTTTTTTTATGGGTTTTCAAAGTAGAAATAGATAGCGGTATTGGTCTTAAAGCGAATATGTATGCGTAGAGGATTAAAAAGAGACGCTTATAATCTTGAAAAAGGGCTAACAACCCCGTTGGCACCTTGTTGCGGTACATGGGTATATATTTGTGTGGTTTTAACATCAGAATGGCCAAGCTGAGCTTGAACAGTTCTTATATCGGCGCCATTTTGCAGTAGATGAGTAGCAAAAGAGTGTCTTAATGTATGAGGTGTTATTATTTTTGTTAATCCTGATTTTTGGACGGCTTTTTTAACCTCTTTTCTAATACAAGAGTGATGAAAATGATGTCGTCTTATTTCACCACTTTGAGGATCTGAACTTAATATATGAGAAGGAAATAAATACTGCCACGCAAGCGATTTTGCGGCACTTGGATATTTTTTTGTTAAAGCATATGGCATCCATACGCCAGAATATTCCGTATTATTTAAATCCAGTTTTAAATAGTCATCAACGTTCAAAATTTGATTTCTCAGCATAGATATTAGCTCTGTGGCCAGCGTAACAATGCGGTGTTTATTACCTTTTCCATTCCATACTTGAATGCATTTATAATCAAAATCAATATCTTTCACCCTTAATTGCACCGCTTCCATTACTCTTAAGCCACTTCCATACATGAGGGCTGCAATTAAATAATAGCGCTTATTTAAATGAGCCATCAACATTTTAACTTCCTCTGGGGTCATAACTACAGGGAGCTTTGCTTGTTTTTTACTATGGGCAAAATTTAAATTTAAATTTAATGAGGGTTCTTTTTTTATTATGTGCTTGTATAAAAATGACAATGAATTGAGTGCGGTGGCTTGCGTACGTGGTGCAACGTTTTGCTTTAACACTAAATGTTCTAAGTAGCGTTCGACTTCATTGTCCCCCATTGAGGCGGGATGGCGTTTATTATGAAAATGGATATAAGATGCAATCCATCTTAGGTAGGTATCTACGGTGCGTAATGAATATTGACGAACTAGCATATATTCAGCTATGTAATTTAAAAATGGGGAACGTGTTTTCATACTATTACCAATAATAGCGCTGTTTTTATATACAGTATAGTTGTGATGCACACATATTCAAGAAAATGAGCGGCGAGCGCATTTTCTCTTTTATTGAGAGTTTGAGTGCTAATAAAAAATTATATATAGCAATGTGTTAAGTTATTTGGTAAAAATGATTTATAAAATACATGAGCGTATTATAAAATTGTTAAATGCTATCGAAATGAAATAGATCAACGTCCATTTTGTTTTTTTGATACATTGAAAATGTAATCAAAAATAGAGTAATAATAATGACAAAAGTAGTTAGTTTTATAAATTTAAAGGGCGGGGTTGGCAAAACAACAACAGCTGTAAATATCGCATCTTCTTTAGCGGAAGATGGGAAGCGCGTGTTGGTAATCGACTTAGACCCTCAAACAAATGCCACGGTTTCGCTTATTTCACAGACCGAATGGCAAGAGTGTCAAGATAATGGTCAAACGCTATATCATTTATTTAATGATATGCTGGAAGGTCGATCTGAGTTTAATATCGCAGATGCTATCTGTTATGACGTCGGTGACATTGAAGGCTTAGATTTGCTTCCATCAAGTATGTTCTTGGTTGATATCCAAGATAGCATTCCAGACATGGACAACAAAGCATATGTTAGCCATGTTGATGTACTAGGTAATGCTATTGAAGATATCAAGGATGAATACGACTATATCATTATCGATTGCCCGCCAAATCTTGGTGCTATTACATTGAATGGTATTAACATAAGTGACTGTTATGTCGTTCCAACAGTACCTGATATTTTATCGAAAATCGGTATTAGCTTGATTCTAAACCGTATTGATTCATTTAAACGCCGAAAACGTTCATGTCATATTGAACTAGCTGGTATTATTTTTACAAAGGTTGATAATCGTACTAATTTACATAAATCAACAATGCGAGAGCTGCGTATGGGCGAACTATCTGACGATGTATTTACTGTCGAGTTCCCTCAACGAATTTCAGTAGCTGAAGCTCCTGTTGACTCAAAACCTTTCATCTCGTCAGACACCGCAAAATCAAAAGCTGACTTTCGTGCAACAAGACGAATCATCTATAATCTAACTGAAGAGTTTGTTGAACGTGTGGAGGAATGTTGTGAGTAAAATAACGAATAAAGATATCGAGTCGTTTGGCAAAGTGCTAGGTGCATTGTCCGACTTATGCGTAAACAACCCTCAGCTAGTTAGCAATCTGTTAGCTTCATCTGAAACTATCAAAAAAGAAAAGCAAGTTCAGAAAGAAGAAATTTCTCAAAAAGCTCAAGCATTTAATGTATTCCAAATTATTAAAGATCAATCTAGAAAGGAAGCAATTGCATCTATTTCTGCTTTTAACAAGACGGAGCTTAAGTTTTTAATTAAGAGCAATAGCTTAGGTTCAACAAGGTTAAACTCAGTTGATAGCTTGGCAGAATTTATCGTGGATACAGTATCTAAGCGAACAGAAGATGTCTTTCTAAATCAACAAGATCGCATTTAACAAAGCATTTAAGAGTGATTCCCAACGCATGGCATTTTTCATTCCATCGTTAGGTTTTGTGTTTAAGGTGATAAGGTTTAGTTTCGTGGTAGCGTTGCTCACACCTTAATGCGGCGTATAAGCCTAAAGGAGTACCGAGTGAGACTTTCCCTTTCAATTTTATTATCAATGATTTCTCTCTATTGTTTTGGCATTAATGATTTAGAGGTTGAAAGTTGGCAAGAGGATCTTGAGTTTTATTCACGAAATTTGTCTGAAAAACATATAGATCTTTACCATACGATTTCTAGGCAAAGCTTTAATGAAGAGGTAACGCAACTTAAAGGCTCTCTATCTTCCTTGACGAAAAATCAGTTATTAATTGAACTGATGAGGTTAACTCACAAAATAGATGATGGGCATACATCATTTCCTTTATGGGGAGCTAATTTAAAAAGTTTTCCTATTCAATTAAAGGTGTTCAAGGGTGAGCTTTATGTAATTAAAACTACCAAGGATTTTAAGCACCTCCTTGGTGCAAAACTTGAGAAAATTAACGACATGAATGCAGAAGAAATCTACCGTTTATTTTCTAAGCTAACACCATTTTCTGAAAACAAATACTCAACACAAGTAAGAGCAGCACAATATATCCCAAAAGCCGAGTTACTTAATGGGCTGGGAGTTATCAACGATACATTTCAAGCTCGATTCACATTCACAATAGGTAAAGAACTAATTGAACAGCAATTAGAACCATCTCACTCAAATGAGTACACAGCCGAACTCACCTATCTAAACAATTCCATATTTTCGATTGAGGAAAAACTTAACGAGAATCTTTGGTTTGGGTCGTTAAACGATAAGAAAGTGATCTATTTTAAATTTCGCCGTTATACATCAATCTCAAAAATGAAATCACTGGGCGAAGATTTATTATCCTTCATTAATAAAAACAAATCTAAAAAGTTAATAATTGACCTTAGAGACAATTATGGTGGGGACTTTTTTGTAGGTTTAAAATTGACTCAACTACTCGTACTGGCTGACAGTATAGATTGGAAGTCAGGTGTTTATGTTCTTATTGATAATACAACTTTCTCAGCAGCAATGAGTAATGCTGCTCAGTTTTCACAATTATTGAATGCAAAATTAGTTGGTGAACCTACTGGTGCCAAACCTTCAGGTTACCAAGATATGGGGCAATTTATTTTACCTAACTCTAACCTAGAGGTAACATACTCAAAGCGCATGTATCACTTTACTCGTGATAATAAAGATGCGTTATACCCAAATGTTCATATCAAAGTATCAATTGATGACTATATTTCAAAAAATGACCCTCAATTAAAATGGATATTAAATGATATAGGCTTGCATTAAACGGCTTGTAACAGGGCGCTCAAGCAAGGACTCAGCAAAGCTTGGCGTTAGCATTACTAAGGAACTATTGTGAAAACTAGACTTTTACCAATTGCTTTTTTATTTATATCAAATCTTGCCTTTGCTGATTGTGAAATTGCCCTGCAAAAAAGGTTAAAAGAAGATCTAAATCTAACCTATCAGCAATTTGATCAAACAAATGATGCTGGATTTAGACTACTAGAAAAGTCAGGTTGCCACGGCGAAGCAGCCATTTTAATTAAGAGATTTATCGAACATAATAATTCAAAAGAAAGTTCATTAACATGGCATTTAGCGCAAATGGAAGGGCTAGCGGGTAATTATCAACAAGCGATTGTTCATGCAAAAAAAATCTTGAATCCAAATGAAGACTTAAGCGAGTTCCCAATGTATTGGAATGATTTCATTTTAGGGAATATCGCTTTTTGGTCTAAAGATAAAGCAATGCTAAAAAAGCACATGGCTAATATTGAAAAAGGATTAAGTTTTAAACCAAATCAGATTAATTTTAATTACCTTAATAATCTACTTACAAACTTTAATTCAAGCTACTTGCAAGCATTATCGGAAGCGTAACACTAACAAACGCTTAAACCAAAGGACGAAAAATAGCAGGCTTGCGCTCCTTTGTCTTTAATCTTAGCCTGCTACTTTGCGCCGGTTAAGCTTGGCGTTATAACTCATTAGGAGAGAACTTATGTTGAGAAGGATGTCATGGATATTGCTGGTTTGTACATTTTGTGCCCATTCGGGTGAAGAGGTACTTTCCATTGATAGAGTTGTACCTAATAGTTTTGATTTGGCCTTTCCAAACGAATCAAACATTCAGCCAGAGCAGAGTGATTTTAGTGTAAATAATTTTGTATTAATGAGTAATGATTCTGGTGAGCGTTGGGCGGTAGTAACCTTGACTAATATGGCATCAGGTCGACGAAGCCTAACTAACAAACACCTAATGGCTATCGTTGCAGACGGACAACGAATTGCACCATTGGAGTTTTTACAATCATTCAAAGCAGATGAGACACTATCGTTAACTATCAACTTTGGTGAAAGTAAATTCCCTTTGCTATCAATCTATTCAAGGTCTGGCAAATAACAAACACATCAATGCACTCGCAAGCTCGTTGAAACATCAAAACTACGCAGTGATTGAGTTTAGTGCTTCGCCAAGTTTAACCAAATCGCCGTTATGTTTTTGTCCTATATACGGGCTTATTTGCACAAGGAGATAAAGTGAATATCAGGCATATTTTATTACTCGTTATCATCTTATTTATATCTGGTTGTACTACGTCAGGCCAGCTTTATTATGTTGATGCTAAAGGTAATGAGAAACTTGGTTGTGATGTAGAATTTATAGGTATGCCAAGTGTTGATAAATTTGCTGTTGAATATGCTTTAAGCCTTTGCGCTAAAAGCATTGTTAAAAAAGGCGGCGTGATTCAGGAAGAACACCTTTTAATGGTTGATACAGCCATTCCCTTAGCCCCATGTGAAAAGGGTTGGACTCACGAATTAGCTAAGCAACAATATCAGTCTAAAAAGTTAACTAAGAAAGAGTATGGCTATATTGTTGCAAATATAGATTTAGGTTTAGCAACGGTCAACAACTGCAAATAACTGGCGGTTTGAGCACTAAAAACAAAAGCACACACCTATCTCAAATTATGTACTGTCAATGCTTTAAGGAAGTATAAACAGCAAGCAGCGTGTTATACCGCAAACACATCGACAATATCCACCTTCCTTTGCTAGAGCGAGTCAATTTTAGTTTTAGAATGATTATTTGGTTATTTAGTTATTTAGTTATTTAGTTATTTAGCTTTTTAGAGCTGAAACTAGAGCATATATAGCGATAAGAAGCTAGTTACAGAGCTTAATAGTAAATTTTGTGACACAGGTTCAATAGATAGTTAAGGTGGTGTTTTTATATGTTCTATTAGGTGGGTGTCTTTATATGTTCTATTTATGTGTTCTATTACAAACTAATTCTGGCTATGAATTAAGCTAACCCGCGAAAAGCGGTGGCTAACAACGTTTGAGAGTTAGAATGTCTAGCTGTTCTTATTTGTAATAGTCTGTAATATTTATTTTCCGCTTTTTTCCTAAACTTTATTTGTACATTTTGTACTTAATTTTGATTAATGTGAGGAAAAGAAAATGGCGGATATTAATATAAGTGAAAATGACGGACTTTTTTCTATAACGCTAGATATTTGGGAGTGGACTGGCTTGACAGTTAATGGTGATCAATTAAACCCAATTAATCGAGGTAATATACAGTACCAATATAACCAAGAGAGTTCAGGGCCTATTCACTTTGTTGCAACTGCGAATCAATATATTGTACTTGTGAATCCTGCAAATATTCTATACATGAAAAGCTCTGATGAAAATAAAACGTATATGTGTGTGATAAGCTATCAAGAAACGGAAAATCCAAAAGTTGTATCTTTGCACGGTGTCATACATACCCTTAATTATGTGGTTCCTGACGCAAAAAATAGTCCTCTCGGGTTTAGTCAGGGGAGAATGAGTGGTACTTTTCAAATTACATCGTAGCTAATATTTGTAATCTTAACTCTGTCAATAGACTCCAGTGTTCTCTTTGACCGTTTTTATACAGGAACGGTCAATTCTAAATCAACAAATAAATTCGTTTACTTTGTCTGTTAAGTAAGTAGCTTACGGCAAACACAAATGGTGTGCGTTACGCAGTAATCTTTTATTGCGATCTCACCGCAGCTAGACTCTTACCATATCCCCTCGGAAAGACTGGGGTACTAGACATTCATTGGTTAATCTAATCATGGCACCATCTTTAATTTTGTACTTTTAATGGTTTCAAATTATGTTTTAGGCTTTATGAATAATGCATAGGCTTTGCCATAGCAATTGCAAAAAAAACGACAGGTTAGATTGGTTATTAACACTGTATTTCATGTTGTGCGCGAAGGGTTTTTTATTAAGACCTTTTATTTAAAACACCGTCTAATGTTAAACTAACTAAAATTTAGCAACCTAATATGGCTATGTCTTTTTATCTTCCATTACTTACCCCGTATTTTGAGCGTGTAGCCATTGGCAAAACCCTAACCTCGCTTTGGAGTGGCTGTGGTCAAATTGTGAAGTGCCAACTTGATGAGCAAGCCTGTGTGATTAAAGCGATTAAAGTACCCGATCATATTAATCACCCTAAAATTAAGCAAAGCAACTTTGCACTGAATAGAAAGCGTGACTCTTACCACGTTGAATATACGTTTTATCAGCAATTTAGCCATAAGCTGCCCAAGCAAGCTGCAGCTATTGAATGCATTAAAGCAATCAACAAGGGCGATGAGTTTGCCTTGGTGTTTAAAGATTTTTCAAAGCAGGGGTACAGCCAAGCAACCACCGAAAATATAAAAGCCATATTAAAGTGGTTGGCACATTTTCATGCCTTTCATTTAAATGCCTTTCATTTAAATACAAAGTTTGATGGCTTATGGCCGCAAGGAAGCTATTGGCATTTGGGTACACGCCCTGATGAATTTAATAACTTACCTGAAAAGTCCGATATTAAACAGGCTGCATTACTGTTAAACGGCGCATTAAAGCAGTGTGATTATAAAACGTTAATTCATGGTGATGCCAAGCTTGCTAACTTTGCCGCAAATAGCCAAGAGCATATTCTCGGTTACGATTTTCAATATGTGGGTGCGGGTGTTGGGGTGATTGATGTAATGTATTTTATGACCAGTTGTATGGATGATTCTGAGCTTCATAAACACGCACAGAGCTACCTCGACTATTACTTTAGCCAATTGAAGCATGCTCTGAGTGACTATCAACCACACATTAATGCTGATGATGTTGTTACACAATGGGCTCATTTATGGCCAGTGGCATGGGCAGACTTTTATCGGTTTTTACTTGGGTGGAGCCCAGAACACAAAAAGGTTAACAGCTACATGCGCGCTCAGGTAAATAATTGGTTAGCGAGTAACAACTCATAAACACAAAAATCTTTATGGTTGTGGCTAAATTAAATATTTTGGCACGAACTATGAAATCAAGACTAAAATTAACAGTCAAACGGCCTGTTTTAATATAAAATATGTCAAATTTTTTATCACTAGGTTTATTACTATGGCTATTCACGTTATTTCTCATCCCCTTGTTCAACATAAGTTAGGTTTAATGCGCGCGCATGGAATTAGCACGAAAAGTTTTCGTGAGTTGTGTTCAGAAGTGGGCACATTATTAACTTACGAAGCCACTAAAAACCTAGAATTAGAAGATAACGAAATTACAGGCTGGGACGGTAATAAACTTAAAGTTGAGCACATTAAGGGTAAAAAAATTACCGTGGTGCCAATTTTACGTGCGGGCCTTGGTATGATGGACGGCGTAATGTCGTTACTCCCAGCGGCTAAAGTGAGTGTAGTGGGTTTAGAGCGTAATGAAGAAACGCTTGAGCCAGTTCCCTACTTTGAAAAACTAGTGGGTAATATTGATGAGCGTTTAAGCTTAGTGATTGACCCAATGCTGGCTACTGGTGGTTCTATGATCGCCACCATTGATATGCTTAAAAAAGCGGGCTGTAAAGAAATTAAAGTAATCGTACTGGTTGCTGCACCTGAGGGCGTTGAAAAAACATTAGCCGCTCACCCTGATATTGAGATTTTTACTGCCTCAGTTGATAGCCATTTAAATGAAAAAGGTTACATCATCCCAGGGCTTGGCGATGCAGGTGACAAAATTTTCGGTACGGTTTACTAAGGTTTAGCAGTGCAAAATAATTCTACATTTTCTATAAAAACCATTCTAACCGGTGCCCAAATGCTATTTGTTGCATTTGGTGCATTGGTACTAGTGCCTATTTTAACCGGCCTAGATCCTAGCGTAGCCTTGTTTACCGCTGGTTTAGGTACTTTGTTGTTTCAGTTTGTGACTAAAGGCCAAGTGCCTATTTTTTTAGCTTCGTCATTTGCGTTTATTGCACCCATTATTGCCTCAGTACAAATGTGGGGTATACCCGCCACTATGGGGGGGTTAATGGCGGCGGGCTTTACTTATATGCTATTAAGTTTATTGGTGAAGTTTAAAGGTACAAAAACCTTACATAAAATTTTGCCGCCAATTGTGGTAGGCCCAGTGATTATGGTAATTGGTCTAGCGCTTGCGCCTGCGGCGGTTAATATGGCCATGGGTAAAAGTGGCGATGGTGGCACACAAATTATTGCCTACGACAGCGCTATTATTATCTCTATGTTCTCATTGCTCGTTACTTTAGTGTTTGCCGTGTGGGGTAAAGGGGTATTTAAATTAATACCTATTTTAGCCGGTGTTGTTGCCGGCTACACGCTATCGTTATTTATGGGTATAGTGCAATTTGAAGCCGTAAGTAATGCACAGTGGTTGGCTGTGCCAAACTTTGTGTTACCAGAGTTTAAATGGCAAGCCATATTATTTATGGTGCCGGTGGCAATTGCGCCTGCTATTGAACACATTGGCGATATGATGGCAATTAGCCAAGTTACAAAAAAAGATTATTTGAAAAAACCAGGGCTACATCGCACTTTATTTGGTGATGGTTTAGCCACTTCTGCCGCATCCTTATTTGGCGGCCCACCTAATACCACTTACTCAGAGGTAACTGGTGCGGTAATGCTTACTAAAAACTTTAACCCTAAAGTAATGATGTGGACTGCCATTATCGCAATTTGCTTAGCATTTGTTGCTAAAATGGGCGCTAGTTTGCAAACCATTCCGGTGCCAGTAATGGGCGGAATAATGATTTTATTATTTGGCTCTATTGCGGTTATTGGTTTAAACACCTTAGTTAAGTCGGGCGATGACTTAAGTGAGCCGCGCAATTTAAGTATTGTGGCACTTATTTTAATTTGTGGTATTGGTGGTATGTACATAGGTAGTAGTGAGTTCAGCCTAGAAGGTGTGAGCTTATGTGCTATTTTAGGCATAGTATTAAACTTAGTATTACCCAAAGCACAGAGCGACCAGAGTTAAGTTTGCACTGTGGTTAAAAATATTGCACCAAAAAAGCGCATTTTAAATGCGCTTTTTTTTTAACCTACTAAAAAGTAACAATAAATAATATTGGTCTAGTAACTGCATTTCCTTAGTCATACCCTATAGTTGACTCAGGGATTGTTATATGGAGACCAAGAGTGTGGATATAAATGCTTTTTTAGTAAAACACCAACTGCCGTTGAAATATCAGTATATTAGCGAGCAGTATTTTTCTGCTATTGCGCAGGACATTCTAACCAGTAAAAAAACAGCCCCTATATTTGTCGCAATTAATGGCTGCCAAGGCTCAGGAAAAACCACACTTGGTGATTATTTAGTAACTTGGTTTAGCCAAAATACCCACCTAAACTGTGTTGCGCTTTCTATTGATGACTTTTATTTATCAACTCAAAAACGCCAACAGTTGGCGCAAGATGTGCATTGTTTATTCGCCACTAGAGGCGTTCCGGGTACACATGATGTTGCGCTGATGGATAACACCATTAGCCGTTTATTAAATGCAGAAGTAAATGTACCGCTGCCGCGTTTTGATAAGCAACAAGATGAACCCGTAGCAAAAAATAAATGGTTAACTAATAGTCAGCCGATCGATGTTGTTATTTTAGAAGGGTGGTGTGTAGCCAGTGAACCACAGCAGCCTTTTACTTTAGTTGAGCCTATTAACGAGCTAGAAAAATCATACGATCAACAAGGGTTATGGCGTCGCTGTATTAACAGCTGTTTAGCCAATGAATATAAAACCGTTTTTGATAAAATCGATTATACAATTATGCTCAAAGCCCCGAGTTTTAATGATGTGTTTGCGTGGCGACAAGAGCAAGAACACAAGTTAATTGCCAAGCAAGGGCAGGGCGCAGGCACCATGACTGATGAGCAGTTATTGTGGTTTATTTCTCATTTTGAACGCATCACGCGTGAAAACCTCAACACCCTTAGTGCTAAAGCAAATGCACTTATAGAGCTCGATAGTAATCGAGATGTAACTGCGATGGTGCTTACAAGCGATAGTATTGTACAACCTATCATTTTTACCGATTTAGATGGCACATTACTCAATCACAGAGATTACAACACCGATGCGGTAGATACCTTATTACAAGAGCTGCAATACAGCGGTGTACCTGTGGTATTTAATACCAGCAAAACATTTAGTGAAGTAGTGGCACTGCAACAAGCGCTTAATATTACACAGCCTTTCATTGTTGAAAATGGCTCGGCTGTTTATATTCCTAAAAATTATTTTAATCTCAGGCCAATTGGCTGCAGCGAATACCAAGGCTACTGGTGTTACTCGTTTGCTGCACCCATTAGCAATTTATGGACTGATTTAAAACGTTTAAAAAAAGACTACGGCGACCAATATAGTTTGTTTAGTGAGCTTACCAGTGAGCAGGTAATGAAAATGACAGGATTAAACCAGCTACAAGCAACGCAAGCACAAACCCGTCAATACTCAGATCCGCTCTACTGGCATGGCGATGAGCAGCGACTAAATGAATTCATCAATGCGATATCAGTATATGGCTACGAGGTTAAAGTAGGCGGGCGCTTTATTCACATTGGAAAAAATACCGATAAAAGCATGGCTCAGCAATGGTTAGTGCAGCAGTTTAATGCGCAGTTTACCAAAGCGCTGAGCATTATTGCGCTAGGGGATAGTGAAAACGATAAGCAAATGCTGGAAGAGGCTGATATCGCCATCATCATTACCAATCCAGAGAGTAAAAAGCCAGTTAAATTAACTTATAACAAAGCGCGTTATTCTCAATTGCCGGCACCGCTAGGCTGGGTTGAAGAAATTACAGCACTACCTTGTATTAACAGTATTTTACCCAGTTCTGAGGAGTATAGTTTACATGGCTGATTTTTATCAAAATGGCATTATTACAACACTACATAACATTGCCAATAGACCCGTAGACGATTTAGAAAAAGAGTTACTTGGCTTTAGTAAACAGCGACCAATGGGGCTTATATTGCCTTCATTATTTAGTGAGTTAGAAGGCCCTGCTTTACAAAATATTGTTAAAGAGCTGCAACAAGTACCGTATTTATCGCAAATAACTATAGGCTTGGACAGAGCCGACGAAAGCCAGTATCGCTATGCATTGAACTTTTTTAAATCGCTCGATCAAAACCATAAAGTCCTTTGGAACGATGGCCCCCGCTTGCAGGCGCTCGATAAAGAGCTTCAAGCCTTGGGTGTGGCGCCACGCGAGCTTGGTAAAGGGCGTAATGTGTGGTATTGCATGGGGTATAAACTCGCTACCGCTGAGGTTGAGTCAATAGCACTACATGATTGCGATATTTTAACTTATGACCGAGGCTTATTAGCGCGATTAATTTACCCAGTTGCACATCCTCGATTTAACTATGAGTTTTGTAAAGGCTTTTACCCACGTACTGCTAATGGAAAAATAAATGGCCGTGTCTCTCGGTTATTAGTTACTCCGTTATTGCGCTCGTTTAAAACCATTTTAGGCAGCCGTGATTACCTTGAGTATATGGACTCGTTTCGCTACCCATTAGCCGGTGAATTTTCATTTAGACGCGATGTATTAAACGATATTCGTATTCCTAGTGACTGGGGATTAGAAATTGGCGTATTAAGCGAGATGTATCGTAATTATTCTCATAACCGCTTGTGCCAAGTTGATATTGCCGATAACTACGATCATAAACACCAAGAATTATCGTTGGACGACCAAACTGCTGGCCTTTCTAAAATGTCGATTGATATAACCAAAGCACTATTTAGAAAGCTAGCGACCCAGGGGGTTACCTTTACCAGCGAAACCATTCGCTCATTAAAAGCGACTTATTACCGCATTGGTTTAGACTTTATTGAAACCTATCATAATGATGCGTTAATGAACGGCTTAACACTTGATATTCACCAAGAAGAAAAAGCGGTAGAAATGTTTGCGCAAAATATTATGAATGCTGGCCAACACTTTTTAGAAAACCCAATGGAAGCGCCATTTGTGCCAAGTTGGAACCGTGTAGCCTCGGCGATGCCCGATGTACTAGATCGATTAAAAGAAGCCGTTGAGCTTGATAACGAACAATACAGTTAAATTGGTATACTTAAACGAGGCGCCTGTGGACATAGTTAGGGAACAGTTTTTTCAACGAGTCGAACAACACTTACATACTATTTATCAAGGGGTTGAGTTGCCTATGCCGGTAGCTGAGTTGGCTGAAGAATTAATCACCTTGATATTGGGGAATAACTCACTTCGCGATCCTACGCCGCACACTAATCGCTGGGATGAACAAGATATTGTTTTAATTGCCTATGGCGATTCTATTATAAATCATGAAGATAGTGAGTTAGCAGTTGGAACTCCCCTAGAGGCGCCGTTAAAAACCTTGCACCGCTTTATAAAAGAGCAGTGCGATCATCAGCTTAATGCGCTGCACATTTTACCCTTTTATCCGTATAGCTCAGATGAAGGGTTTGCGGTAATGAACTATGCGCAAGTTAATGAAGCGCTGGGCGACTGGCAAGACATTAACGCGATTGCAAAAGATGTAAAGTTAATGGCGGATTTAGTGATTAATCATTGTTCTAGCCGGAGCCTTTGGTTTGAAAACTTTTTAACCGATACTCACCCAGGGAAAGACTACTTTAAAACAGCCAGTTTAACTGATGATTTAAGCCAAGTAGTGCGCCCACGAACCTCGCCATTATTACATACGGTAGCCACAGCAAGCGGTGATAAGCATGTATGGTGTACATTTAGTCATGATCAGGTGGATTTTAATTTTGAAAACCCTGAGGTTTTAAAAGAGTTTGTTGGCATTATTCGCCACTATTTAGATAACGGTATTCGCCTATTTCGCCTTGATGCTGTGGCCTTTTTATGGAAAAAACTCAACACCAGTTGTATAAACTTGCCACAAACTCATGAAGTGGTGCGTTTACTGCGAACGCTGATTGAGCATGCTGAGCCCAGTGTGGTGATTATTACCGAAACCAATATTCCTAATCAAGAAAACCTATCTTACTTTGGTAATGCCAACGAAGCCCATGCAATTTATAACTTTGCTTTGCCGCCGTTGTTATTGCACACTTTACTTAGCGGCGATAGTACCGCGCTCAAGCACTGGATGATGAGCATGCCGCCAGCGCAAAACGGTACCGCATATTTTAATTTTATAGCCTCTCATGATGGCATTGGTTTGAGGCCAATTGAAGGCTTATTACAACCGAGTGAAGTTGCTTCGTTAGTAAGCACGACCATGCAATTTGGGGGACGTGTTTCAATGCGCACCAGTCACGATGGCACGCATACACCTTACGAGCTAAATATTGCCTTATTTGATGCCCTACAAGGGACGCATAACGGCGCAGATAAATATGGCCTTGAGCGTTTCTTGTGTGCCCATTCCATTATGTTTGCAATGGAAGGAATACCGGGGATATATATTCACAGTTTACTTGGCACAACTAATGACTATGAACGTTTTGAAAATTCGCAGCATAATCGCGCAATTAACCGCCATCGCTGGCAAGAATCAAAATTATTAGCGGCGATTGAAGAAAAATATAGTCATCATCATCAGGTGTTCAAGGGAATAAAACAGTTATTAGCTGTGCGTAAAAGGCAAGCAGCATTCCATCCTAATGCCACACAATTTACTTTGCACTTAGGCGAGGGGTTATTTGGTTTTTGGCGACAAAGTATAGACCGCCAACAAAGCATTTTTTGTGTTTATAATATTAGCAGTCAGCCACAAAGCTTAACCTTAGCCGATTTAAACTTAATAAACACTCAGCAATGGGTTGAGCTAATTTCTAAAACAACACTCTATGACGCGCTACGAACCATGCAGTTAGCACCCTATCAAGCGCTTTGGTTATCTAATAGGGCATAGATAGCATTAATAAAATAGACAATATACATTCAGAGTTTTAAATAAAATAACTGCATTGTAAAGGGGCTTTACAGTGCTATTGCTCAAGCGCTAAAAGTAGATTTTCTATGGTAAATTCATACCAGTCAGCGCGTGTTTTACTAAACTGTATAAAGTTTATTTCTGCAAGGCCAGTAGTATTTATCGCCTTGTATAACGGGATATTTTCAGCGGTAAGCGGGTCAAAAATATCAGCTGTACGATGAAGCAAAGGACTAAGTTTTGGTTGAGTATGGTTGTCGAACAAATTAACTAGGGCATAAGCACCTAGTAACACATGACCTCCAATAGATACATCAAGTCCTGATTTATTACTTGGTGGAACCTCCCAGTTAATACCGCCCACAATAACCTGAGATTGCATGTTTAGCTGTTTTAATGCCCTTTTTGCGCCAAAAGCAATGGCATCATTCGCACACCAAATAATGTTAATTTCAGGGGCTTGCTGCATATACGCTAAGGTTTTTGTAAACCCTTCTTGTTCAGACCAATTGGCAACCTCTTTAGCGGTTAAGGTGACTTGCGGTGTTTGCGTTAAAAAATCCATTAACCCTTGTGTGCGCATAATAGAAGCAGGCGTTGCATAGTCGCCTAATAACGCCAATATATGTGCGCTAGTTGTTGTTTTATTGGTAAACTTTTTATAAAGCTGCTGCATCAATGATTTACCTGCAACGCGATTATTTGGGGTAATACTACCGACTATGTTAGTGCCATTTTCACGTAACATATCAAGTGACGCAGGTGAGGGGCGATTTAATAAAAAGTAAATCGGGACATGTTTACTGTCTATTTTAGAGAGGTACTTACTGGTAACATTTTTTTCGTTTACGAGGATAAGGTAATCGGGCTTATCATCTATAGCCTGCTGAATCAGCTCTTTCATTAAAATATGATTTCGATTTGCGTATTCTACCGTTAATGTAACATCTAAATCAGTGGCTGCATTTTGCATTATTTTAGAAACATCAAACCAAAAGTTTCCGGTTTTGTTTTGTGCATTTTCAGAGTCGGAAAAACCAGGATTAATAAATATGACTTCTAGGGCATAAGCACTATAACTACCCAACAGAAGGCAGGTAAATGTTAGCAGGCGGTATAATTTAAACAAGGACATACATTTCTCTATAAACTTTCTAAAGCTCAATTTATCCTTGCTAAAGTACTCCGTATGACATCTAGGCGTTATGCTATATAATACCTCAGTAAGTTTAGCATGTATGCAACAATTATTTTTTAGGGTGTATTAATGAAAGCAGTTTTGTTGTTAATGGTATTAATATTTAGTCAAACAGTTGCCGCAAATGAAATGAGCGACTTAGAAAAAACCATGAAAAACATTGGGCTTGCTTATAAACAAAGTGTTGAAGCAACCCAGTTAGCAGAATTTAATGGCGCTATTGATGAATTTATTAAATTGATAGAGCAAAGTAAGCAAGCCAAGTTTTATAAAGAAGCTGAAAAGTCGGTGCAAGGGTTAGATAAGGTACTTACTCAAGCCCAGTTAGCCAAAAAAGTAGCGAACGAGCAAGGGCTTGAGGCGGCAAAAAAACCACTCAAAGCAATTGATAATTTACGCAAAAAATATCACAAATTACATGAGCCTCCAGGCTTTTTTGAATTATTGTTTGGAAAATAAGGAATAGTAATGGAAATTTCGGTTTCAATGTTAGACGGTCAAAAATTAAGTGCTAAGTTTGGTGAGCATGAAGTTATAAGCGATCAAAGCATAAACGCTGGTGGTGATGCAGAACATCCAGAACCGTTTGACTATTTTTTAGTAAGCATGGTGTTGTGTGCTGGTTTCTATGCGCGTAAATTTTGTCAGCAAAGAGAGATCTCGACCGAAGGGATGACACTGACACAAAATAACGAAAATGTAGATGAAAACGGTAAGAAGCTTTTTTCAATCGAAATTGGCTTGCCAGAAGGTTTCCCAGCTAAATATAAAAAAGCACTGATTGCTGCGGTAAATACATGTACCGTGAAAAAGGTTATTCAAGCAGTGCCTGAGTTTTCTGTTGTAGTTAAATAGACCCTAATAATAATGCCGAGTATAAACTCGGCATTATTTTATCTTGCTACTTTTTCTTCATACCCTGCACGGCTTTAAATCTAGGGTTATCTTTACATATCACGAATACTCGCCCTTTGCGCTTTACAATTTGACAACCTGGTCGTTGTTTTGCACTTTTTAATGAACTTAAAACTTTCATTTGCTTTCCTTTTTAGCAGTAGAGAGGTTTTTAAACCGACGATTAAATTGCGCAACGCGTCCATCAGTAGCGAGCGTTTTTTGTTTGCCTGTATAAAATGGATGTGAGTCACTTGAGACATCAATAGGAACATAAGGGTATGTTTTACCCTCAATTTCTATGGTGCGATTGGTTTTAATGGTTGAACCAATAATAAAGTAAGAATCAGCTGCAGTATCATGAAAAGCAACCACATGGTAATCAGGGTGAATATTGGGCTTCATAAAATGCCTTTAGTGTTATGTGATAGTATATCATTTAATTTAACGTATTTATTTTCCCTTTGCAAATCATTTTAAATAGCCTTAAACGAAGTGTAATTGCTGTGTATTTGCACAAAACAGTCAAAAAATAAGCACTTAGATCAAAAGTACTGGCTATTAGTATTTAGGCTGCTATAACTAGACTCAGCGAACAAAATAATAAGAATTTAATAACGTTAATAGAGGTAGTTTTATGAGTGACGCTCAGGCACAACAAGACCAAATCGACCAAGGAGTCATGGATACTCTCAGAGAGCGTGACCACAGTATATTAGCTAAGCAAGTTGATTCGTTAGGGTGTTCTCATAACGACATCATTGAATTACTTGCTCATTATTTAGCATTAAGCGAACAAGAAGATGATGAATTATTTGATGACTGGTTTGACGCGCTTTCAAAAGAACAACACACCTTATTAAAAGTATTTGAAGTATATCGTGGTCAGTACGAGCACCAAAACTAATTCATTTGGTTGCAATAACTACGTTTTGAGGTGGCACAAATCTGCTTGAATGTAATTTAGTGTTAAAAAAAGTGTGTGTTTTTATTCCTAAGCAAAATAAAAATCACACTTTTTTAACACAAGACCCCTAACTATGGCAACGAGCAGTTATTTTTAGCTAATGGAGATGCCAGCGAGACTTCAGGTTGCCAAATTCGCTGCCAAATATTACCGGCATTACTAAAACTAGGGCGCTGAGAGAGTCGCTCAAAACTACCCACTTTAATACCGGTATCAGCTTGCTCACCTACCACAAAGTTAAATACATATTGGCATTCCATACCCATTCTTAAATCTGACAAAATCACGTTATCGGTTTGCTGGCGAATAGAATAAAACCCTTTTGTAAACCATTGTAGCCTTTGTATGCCCCATTGGTTGTCAATAGGCTTAATTAAAGACGGTGTTGTATTGTAGGCATTTAAGGTTACATCACTGGGCGAGTCAAACACGGAGGCATAACCCTCGTAGTAGTGACCGTCAGACATCACTACTACACGCCAAAGTAAAGTAGTGAGCGGGGCAGGCGTACTAATATAGCCGGTTGCGTCAATATCGCGATTGTTCAGTGCTGTTTTTACCTTGTCGTCAATATTGAGTTTAAACACAAAGGCAAGGCATAAATACGCTGTACTTAAGCAAAGTGTAATAGCATTGATTTTATAAGCTTTACTGGTACTTATTTTAGGAAATAAAGTAAAAGCTAAACCAATTAATAACGGTAAGGTGTAAAGGGGGTCAATAATAAACATGCTGGATACAGCAAAAGGGTACTCACTTAAGGGCCACATTAGCTGAGTACCATAAACGGTGAGTGAATCTAATAAAGCATGTGTTGATAAGCACAAAAAAACCAACCAAAACCAACGAACTCTATAAGCCTGTATGCCTGTGTGTATTTTTAATATTAGCCACACAATCAGCGGGCTAATCAATAAGTGTACAAATAAAGAATGGCTAAAACCACGGTGATAGGTAAACGCTTCTACACTGCCGCCATAGGGCAAAAATACATCGAGGTCGGGTAAAGTGCCTAAAATAGCGCCCCACGCTACGGCTTTTCTACCTACTTTATTGCCTAGTACCGCGTAGCCTACGGCACTGCCTAATGCGACTTGTGTTAAAGAATCCATACTACCTCATCCAAATAATGTAACTGCAGTGTTTATACTCAGCTTAATCTTAAAACCGTCAATAATGTAAATTATTTCATTAAGTTGCTCTTTAAAATCAATTTAAAAGCGATTTATAAACTTAGTCGCGGTTGTATAAAATCTAAAAATGCAACGATACGGGAAGAAACCGCCCCATTTTTGTAATAAACGCCATAAATAGATTCTCGATTATTTGGGCTACTTACGCTGTGAGGTAAAACTTCTATTAATCGTTTTTTGGCTAAATCTTCTGCAATCATAAATTGTGAGAGAAGTGCTATGCCTTGATCAGCAATACATAAATGCCTAATGGTTTCGCCGCTGCTAGCCCTTAAATCAAAGTGCAGTGATTGCTCATGCTTCAAGGGCCATTGATTAAGAGTATTGGGCTCACTGAAGCCAATTAGGTTATGGTTTTTAAGATCTGAAACTTGCTGTAATGGTGGCGCATTTTTTACATAATCAGCGCTTGCGACCAATTTTAATTTACTTTGGCCTAATTTTCGCGCGTGCAGGTTTGAATCTTTTAAGTCTCCAATGCGAATAGCTAAATCTGTTTTGCGCTCAAGTAAATCAATAATATTGTCGTGTGAGGTAATATCGAGCGTGATTTGCGGGTATTGTTTTTTAAACTCATTAACTAGTGGCGCTAGTTGATGTAAAACAAAAGGGCTTGCTGCATCTATACGCAAGTGCCCACTAGGTGCTTGCTTAAGTAGCTTTATTGTTTCTTCCCCGAAGAGCAGCGTGTTTAAAGCCTTACGCGCATATTCTATGTATATATGTCCTTCCTCGGTCAGTTCTAAGCGCCGAGTTGTTCTGTTTAGTAATGTGCAGTTTAGCCTACTTTCGAGGCGAGATAGCGCTCTTGAAACCTTAGCTACATTTAAATCAAGTAAACTAGCCGCACCGGAAAAGCTGCCACAATCAACAATGGTAATAAACATTTCTAGATCTTCAGTTTTAGCTTGAACAGGCATAAATTCACTTATTTATATTTGCAAAATAAACAAAAGTATTTTGCCATTTATGCTATTTATTGCAAGGGAGTTTTTACACACACTATGCATCTATTTTAAAAATGAGGATGTATTTATGCCATTGGCTTTATGGGCGCTTACCTTAAGCGCATTTGCAATTGGAACAACCGAGTTTGTTATAGTGGGTTTAGTGCCAACTATTGCAAACGATTTAGGCGTGAGCTTACCATCAGCAGGCTTATTAGTGAGCTTATATGCAGTTGGTGTAGCTATTGGCGCACCGGTACTCACTGCATTAACGGGGCGCTGGAACCGAAAAGTGGTACTTATAAGCCTTATGGGCTTATTTGTTATGGGTAATTTATTAGCTTGGCAAGCGCCGAGTTACGAAACACTAATACTGGCACGCATACTAACAGGCTTAGCTCACGGTGTATTTTTCTCTATTGGCTCAATGATAGCAACAAGCTTGGTAAGTAAAGACAAAGAGGCTAGCGCTATCGCAATTATGTTTACCGGCCTTACGGTAGCGCTTGTAACGGGTGTGCCATTAGGAACATGGATTGGCCAGCACTTTGGCTGGCGTGCAACGTTTTTAGTGGTTTCGGCATTAGGCTTAATTGCGCTAATTGGCAGCGCTATTTTAGTACCAAAAAACTTAAAACAGTCTATTCCGGCGACGTTTAAAGAGCAGCTACAGGTTATTGTTAAGCCGCGCTTATTGCTCGTTTATTTAATGACTATATTAGGCTACGGCGGTACGTTCACCGCGTTTACTTATTTAGCGCCTATATTAGAGCAGCAAACTGGCTTTGCACCATCCGCTATTGGTTTAATAATGCTGGTTTATGGTGTGTCGGTGGCTGTTGGTAATATATGGGGCGGAAAATTAGCCGACAAGCGAGGCCCAATTAGTGCACTGAGTATTATATTTAGCGCGTTAACAATTATTTTATTGGCTTTCACCTTTACTATGGAATCAAAAGTAGCCGCAGTGCTGACTATTTTAATATGGGGGGCATTTGCATTTGGTAATGTACCAGGATTGCAGCTTTATGTAGTAAAACAGGCAAAAAAGCACACTCCTAATGCGGTAGATGTCGCATCGGGGTTAAACATCGCGGCGTTTAATATTGGAATAGCCTTAGGCTCTGTTACAGGGGGGCTTGTAGTCGAGCATATGGAACTAAAAGATACCGCATGGATTGGGGCCGTTGTTTCATTACTGGCTTTAATAGTCACTCGATACAGTGGCAGGCTAGATAAACATAATGTTCAGGCTAAATAAAGCCGAACTCATATAGGTTAGTCTTGAAATAAAAATCAATGACCTCAGTATTCACATGAGGTCAAAATTTTAAATCAAAAAAGTAATAGGTGTATTTAGTAAACACGTCGTTTGAATTTTAAACCTATTATTAAACAAGGATAAAGCTATGACACAACGTGTAATTGAAATGCCAGATTTAGGTATGGGTACTTTTCGTTTAGAAGGTAAAACAGCTTATGAATCTGTAAAAATGGCGTTAGAAGTTGGATTTCGCCACATTGATACCGCGCAAATATATGGCAATGAAGAGCAAGTTGGCCAAGCAATTAAAGACAGCAATATTCCTCGTGAAGAATTATTTATAACCACCAAAGTATGGAATAATAAGCTCAACAAAGCTGACTTTGTTGACAGTGTTAAAACATCTTTAAAGAAGCTACAGCTTGATTATGTCGACTTATTGTTAATTCATTGGCCAGCACCGGTAAATAATGAACCCATGAGTGAATATTTAACCGAGCTGCTGTTAACAAAAAAGCTGGGGTTAACTAAACATATTGGTGTATCTAACTTCACCATTGCCAACTTAAATGAGGCAATGCAAACCTTAGATCCTCGCGAAATATTCACTAATCAAATTGAGGTACATCCATATTTAACCAACACTAAACTGCGCGCTTTTTGCGATCAACATAAAATTCATGTTACCGCCTATATGCCATTTGTTGTGGGTAAGGTATTAACAGATCAAACCATTATTGATATTGCTAACAAGCACGATGCAACGCCAGCGCAAGTGGTTATTGCATGGGAAAATGCCAATGGCATGACCACCATTCCATCATCGACCAAGCGTAAAAACTTAGAAGATAACTTTAACGACAAAGTTAAACTTGATGATGAAGACATAGAACGTATAGATGGCCTTGACTGTAACGACCGCCAAGCATCGCCAGACTTTGCACCGCTGTGGGATCAATAACCAAAGAGCTAAAGCTAAAACAGGTGCAGTAAAGCTGCACCTTTATTTTTAAACAAGGAACACCCATGTTAACGGTAATTGCCACACTATCGAGTGAAAATAGCGATGCAGAGCGCCTTTTAATTGAGCTAGAAAATTTACAACAGTCCTCTCGCCAAGAAGTAGGCTGCCTGCGTTACGAGCTTTCAGTTAAAAATGAGGCTGAGCAAACTATCTATTTAGTGAGTGAGCAATGGACGTCTAATGAGCATTTCGAAGCCCATAAAAACGCACCACACTTTAAAGCCTTTGGTGATGCAGTAGGTACATTTATTACCTCTACTAATATCGATGTGTACAAAACCATTGGTTAATTGCCACTAGGCTAATAGCAATGCTGGAGCTGTACTTACAGCTCTTTTTTAAATATCATTTCCAAATATTTTCTTAAAATATCATCCTTTTCAGCTGCCTCTTAAATCCAAAGCTGTTTCATAATAAAAACAATTTCATAATAGCAATTTTTAATAAGACACTGCTGTTTGCATAGCTACAGCTGGCTTGCCTGATATTACTGAATACACCCTTTTTATGTAACTTTACACCGCCATAAGCAGGTTCAAAGCTAACTAATTGTTTACAAATGTTTTTTAATGATTAATATAAACACAAAGGAATATAGGGACATTTGACGGTTTATAAAACGACAATTTAGCTAGATTAGATTGTTGAGTTTTTTGACTCTATTGTAATCAACTAAAAGGAATTAAAAATGGCAAGTTCACTCTATGATAAATACGACCATCTTACTGATGATGAGAAGTCTTATATCAAAACACATCCTCATCATGTAACTGCGATTATGAAGTCCCGTGATATAGCGTACTCAGAGACTACCAAGCGTTTTGGGCATAATGGACGAAATGATAAAAGTGATGCCTTTAGACATTGCTTTTGGTCAGCGACTCTATCACGAGATATCGGTTATAAGAATGCTTTAGAATTCACTAATGCTCATGAAAGTAGCCCTTTAAATATAGCTGAAGAGAAGACTATGGATCTTCATAATAATAGTGTCGGTCTGAGGATTGGTATTTCAAACTCAGATAATACTAAATTATCCAAAATGTGTAATGATGCGTTGAGCGCTGGAAAATTAAAAGTGATTAAAAAATGAAATACATTTTAATAGCTTTTTCTTTGGTTCTCTTTGCATGCTCTGAACCAACAAAGGATTCCAGTTTAATTGAAATATCATTCAATCGGGCTATGTGGCAAAATAACATATCGAATCGAAGGGCAATGTTAAACGACTTTTTAGCTAAATATGATGTACAAAAGCAAAATCGTTCTAGTATTAAAAAGCTCCTAGGTGAGCCAGATGGCTATTACTTATATGACGAGTTTCCCGCATATAGGCTTAAAGAAAAAGGAGATTGCGTTGTTGCTTTTCCAATTGATAGAAAAACTGGAAAAGTAAAAAGAGCTCTGATTGAGCCAGAAAATTGCCTAATACAAGGTAATTAGCCAAGCACTTAAACATTAAAGGTATAATTGGCTCGAGATCTGTTAGTTTAGGCTGACTTTATTTTGCGCTTAACTCAGCGTTAGGCGTTTAGACGAAATATTTACTTTTGGAGAGAATATTGAGTAACGAATGGGATGAGTATGCTGAAAACTGGGATGTAGATCCTAGTGTTGAACAGTATGCAAAAAGTGCATTTTCAGAGCTCTTAGATAGCATTAATATTAATGGTCTAACCGTTCTAGATTTTGGCTGTGGTACAGGCGCCTTGACTCAGCTAATGAGTCCATCGGTTGAAAGTATCGTAGCGATAGATCCATCTTCTGAAATGATAAAGCTATTGGATAAAAAGGCACTAAATAATGTAACGTCTATCTGTGATTACCTATCTAGTGAATTGGTTCAAAATTTTCCTGAGCTAGAAAATAAATTTGATCTAATAGTCGCATCGTCTGTTTGCGGTTTTCTGCCTGATTATGAAATGACATTAAGTTTATTAAAATCTTTATTAAAAAAAGACGGTCTGTTTGTTCAATGGGATTGGCTTTCTGAGGATGATTCATCGGGTATGGGGTTGTCAGAGAAAAGAGTTAAACAAGCATTTTTGGCAAGTGGCTTTGTAAGTATTAAAGTGAATAGTCCTTTTATAATGAATAGTTCAAAAGGAAATATGCCTGTTTTAATGGCTATTGGTAAAAATGATTAATAAGGCAATAAGATCAAACAAAGACGGATTAAATGATGTCGCTTTATTCAATATTTGAGCGCTATTAGCCTGGTAAAAAATGATAATTATCTCGAGATTTCTAAATAAGACTGAAAAAGTGGAGTATTATTTTGCAATCGTACCAGACGATATGGAACGCCCGTTTATTTTAGGTGCCCAAAGTGCTGATCCTAAGCTGCCTTCAATTGCTCAGTGGGGCGCATCTTCAAGATTTGGACTTGATAATCTTGATACCATTGAAGGGAAACTATGGAAAAGTTGGCGCTCCACTTTAAAGATGCTAGGTGCCTCATGGGTAATACCAATTATGGAAGAGTCAGTAATAAAAAATGATGTAACTTATGCAGTTAATCAAATTATATCTAAATCGTAAATTTGCAATTAACAAAGTGTAGTTGTTGAGCTATTTTTCTCGTTGCACTCAAAAACCAGCCGCAAAACACAGTGTTGGTAATTTTTAATAAAGCCAACAACCCTTAAATAGTTAAACCCCTTAGCCAAAGACTACTCTTTATTTAATCGATAAATCGTATTTTAAAATAAGGGCATCAATATAGCGGCTACGTAATGTGAGCTGCTTTTCGTGATCGGCGCCATGGCTAAGGGCTTTATTTAAAAGTTTCATGGCAGGGTGAATGCGGGTGCGCTCATCTTTATCTAAACTGGCTTTGCTGCGCAGCTCGGTTATATCGTCTACTAATAATCTGCCAATATCCACAGCTACAATTTCATCAATTAAGCCATTTTGGGTGAGCACGCCATATTTGCTGCATAAAAATTGTTGCCATACTTGCTGTAAATGTTCTTCTATTTCACAGCCAAACAGTTCCTCGTTAAATATAAAGCCTTGCTGTGCAAGCTTAGCTAAGCATTGGGTATAGTGCTGAGCAAACAAATTAAACGCCTGATTAGATGACTCAACTTTTTGCTTTATAACTCCTTGTCCCCAGTTTACGCAGCCACGGGGATAATAATCGTCGTATTCTTCACACTCATATAAGCCTGAGTAAGAGCTGCAACTCATCTGGTTTTTAATGCAATAACTTGGCTTAGGAAAAATGCTTTGCGCTTGCCAGTTTTCAAGGGTTTCAGTGTCTATGTTGAGAGCTTGGCATAACTCACCAGTGTGATAAAAGTGAGTGTTTAAATAGTCAGATAAACGCATAGTGGCTCGCTTAATAGTAAAAAACAAATACTGTTTATTTATACAGTTTTTTATTTTGTATCATCAAACCCAATAACACAAGCCATTTTATAATTAAATACTGGCTATCACTGCAAATAGCGCGGTAAATATGGTACAAATAGGCCAAGTATTAATAACAATGATTTTTTTATGCGCACCCTAGAACAAATTAAACAAGCAAGCCTTATTACTGCAATTAAAACACCTTACTTAGCCAATGGTGAGATCGATCTTGCAAAGTATGATGAACTCGTTGAAATACAAATTGCAGCGGGTGTTGACGGCATAGTTGTTGGTGGCACCACCGGTGAAGGCCAGTTAATGAACTGGGAAGAGCACTTAATGCTAATTGCGCACAGTGCCAATAAATTTGGTGATAAATTACTGATTGTAGGTAACACCGGAAGTAATAATACGCGCGAAGCAATTAAAGCAACAAAATATGGTTTTGCCAGCGGCATGCATGCCTCATTGCAAATTAACCCTTACTACGGGCGCACATCAATTGCCGGTGTTAAAGAGCACTTTAAACGCGTGCTTGATATTGGTCCGGCGTTTATTTACAACGTAGCAGGGCGCACAGGTCAAGACCTCACCCCTGATATTATTGAACCACTGGCCCAGCATGAGCACTTTATTGGTGTTAAAGAATGTGGTGGCAATGAGCGTATAGCGCACTATGAACAACAAGGTATTGCATGTTGGTCTGGGAATGATGACGAAGCACACGATGCACGCCATATCCATAAAGCACATGGTGTTATTTCAGTTACGTCTAACCTGATCCCAGGTTTGTTCCGCCAATTAATGGATAGCAAAAATGATGCGCTTAATAACTCATTACAACCATTAATGAACTGGCTGTTTTGCGAGCCAAACCCAATTGCGATTAACACTGCGATGATCATGACCGGCGCGGTAAAACCTGTGTTTAGAATGCCTTACGTACCGCTTAACGATGAGCAACAGCAACAAGGTGTAACGCTAATTAATCAGCTTAATGAGCAAGATTTTGTCGGTAGCCGAGCGCAGTGTGTGGATATTAGTAAGGTTTTGATTTTATCTTAAACTGTTAGACTATTTATTAAATACTAAATTTTCAAAGCAGCCTACTGTAAACACAGAGGCTGCTTTTTTATATCACTGCCAATAGTAGTTGAGTTTAAGCTGCCACATAACTGAATTGGCATGTGTTACTGCTAATCTAATATCAATATCTTGGTTAATAGGCACTGCAAGTTCTAGTTTGGTTTGCGCAGGGTTTTTAGCATTTAAGAATGACTTTTCATAGGATGCTCTGAGTTTAATACCTGAGTCAGTACCAGTAATAATCCCCATCTCTACCGACGAATCATAAAAGTGGCTGTTTTTAGCTAAATCACCCAAATAACCATTAATTAAGCTATAGGCTAAGGTGTTGTTGCTAAACTGCCAAGCTTGTCCGGCTCCTCCCATAACAAAGCTGCGTTTACAGGTTCTGCACAGTGCTGGTTGTCTGTCGAATCCAACATTGATTTTCCACGACCACTTAGATTCATTAGCCCAAGACAATTGGTTTGGATTGAATGACTCTAAATCTAATAAATGAATTTTATTTATGTAAGTTTCGCCATTTGTAAACATCAGCTCGGTATCTAACATTTCTAAATTAGAAAATGGAATGCGGGCAATATCAGAGGCAAGGGTATCAAAATAGCTCAGCCTAAAACCCATAGTGTACTGTGTTTGCTCAGCCGTGTGCATCGCAGAAATTGAGCTGTTAGAGGGCTTTTGGCCTTTATGTGGTGGCTGCTGGGTAAATTGAAATTTAACTTTGTTTTCGCCCATTGGCAGCTTTAAGCGCGCTTTGATTAGCGCATTTTTTAACTCACTTATTTTTATAGGAGTTTGTTTTTGAATTTGTTTCACTTGTACAAGTTCAAATAAAGCGCCAATAATGGCTTTTTGAGACTGTACTGGCAAAGCTAAAAATGATTTGCTTTTTAGTACTGCTGATTCTGCAAAGATTTGTTTGGCAAAGCTGAGCTCTTTTTCACTTAAAGATTGCACATATTTTGAAAATACAGTGTCACGTGAGGGTGTAAATGTGACTTTTTTAACCGCTGATTGCCCTTGGTAAGTGGCCGTGTTTAACCTTGAAAAAATAGTGGCAGGTATTACCCAAGGAGAGCTTTCGCTAGTTAGTTGATCGCCAATAACAAGTTCAATAATTTGTGCGAGATGAAACGCGCAGTTTTCATCGGCAAAGTAATAATCAAATTCAGTGCCTAAAATCTCCCATAAGTGATTAGCAATAAAAGCTACATCGCGCTCGTTTAGATTAAGAGTATATTCCCATAAATCTCTTAATTCTATCTCGCCGTAATTATGCTGGTGGCGATAAAACAATTGATCTGAAAAACCGGCTTTATAACCACCAAATAAGCCTTTAAGAATATAAACTATGCCATTTTCATTGTCTGGAACATGTGCGCCATAGTTTATGCTGTAATCTAATAATTTGTTTTTTGATTCGGTTGAGCGATTAAGTTTAAGTAATAAATGACCATATAACGATGCGGGGTTACTCATATAACCAGAGGCAAATACTAAACTAACAGAGTGAATAGCTTGTTGCTCTCGCCATTGCTGTAATTTTGGGCACTCTGCAGCTGGCATTGAAAAGGTTAAACCTTGCTCTTTGAGCCATTGATAACGAGCAGGGTAGCGACATTGTGTTAATGGCTGGTTATTAAAAGCATGGATTGTTGCTTTCAATTCTGCAACCGGATCATTACGTCCGTTATCTGCAATAAAAAAGGATGCGTTAGTAATATAACTAATAGTAGTTGGTTGATTTTTGTAATGCCCTAATTTCAACCATATTGGGTGTTTTGCTAAAACAGAGATAGATTGCGTGGCAGAACTTGAGAAAGAGGTGAATAAAAAAACGCTAATAAAATAAAATAAAGGTTTCATTGTTTAACCAAAAAAAAGGGCTGTTAAGCCCTTTAATTATTAGATTGCAGCGCATTGAGATGAAAAGTTAGTGGTAATTTTACCTTCAACTAATTCATAAAATGCTTGTGCATTGTCTATTGGTGCGTTTGCGTAATCGCTGCGTACAGAAGTGATAATTTGTTGATGAGCAGTTACATCACAACCACGTACGTTAAGCATTGCAGAGATATACTCGCCTTCAC
This sequence comes from Pseudoalteromonas sp. S1609, assembly GCF_005887255.1. Classification (GTDB taxonomy): domain Bacteria; phylum Pseudomonadota; class Gammaproteobacteria; order Enterobacterales; family Alteromonadaceae; genus Pseudoalteromonas. The sequence goes on from NZ_PNDJ01000043.1 coordinate 67,971, forward strand.
CCTGTGCTATTTCTTGTTCTAATAGAGGAAAAGTTTGTTGAATAAACTGTGCTGTTTTTACGTTAGCGCCTTCACAGCTCTCTACTGAAGAAATGTTAGACGATACCGCGGTTGTTCCCAAATCCCAAATAATATTAGAAATTGCTGCCGCAACGCCATTGTCTGGGAAAACCATTGCACCAATACCACATTGTTGCCATGGGTTGATGCCACTTTTTGCTTGTGACGGCATTGAAACGAACGCGCTTACTAATACCGCAGCAGTTAAACATCTTTTTATCATTATTAATTTCCTTTAATTTATACACACCCCACAAAACGGGCGAAGAAGTTTACCTGTTTTGGTTATTTAAATGCAAATAGTTATGTAACACAATGTAAAATAACGGTGTAAAATTTATAAAAGTGCAATAAAGGCGTGAATTAACGGGAATAAATCTTGCGAGTTAATACCATTTAGCTAACTTAAACAACAGCTGATAATCGCTAATTATCCTGCATTTTATAAATTAGCGGTTTCTGGTGTTTAAAACTAACTGTTTAAGCGATTTTACTGTATAATTTGCGACCCTTGATAATGTGGCCGCAGGTTATACAGCAATGAATTTTAAATCTTTTAGTTTTGCCCCTGAACTTATTCAGGCGTTAGACGAACTTAATTACCACACCCTTACGCCCATTCAGCGCGCAGCTATTCCGGCTGTTCGTAAAGGTAAAGACGTTTTAGCAAGTGCACAAACCGGTACAGGTAAAACCGCTGCATTTGCACTCCCTATTATTCAAAAGTTATTTGAGTCAGATTGCAGCACTACGAATGCGCCAAGCGCCTTAGTCCTTGCGCCTACGCGTGAGCTTGCAGAACAAATAGCGAATAACTTTAAAGACTTTGCTAAGTACACTCAGTTAAAAGTAGTGAGCTTATTTGGTGGTGTTAATACCGCAGGACAAGAAATTGCACTCAAAGAAGGTGTTGATGTTGTAGTAGCAACACCAGGACGTTTACTTGATCATATTCGTTTAGGTAACTTAAGCCTTGCTCAAGTAAAACACTTAGTACTTGATGAAGCTGACCGTATGCTTGATATGGGCTTTATTAATGATATGCAAAGCGTAATAAAAAGCTGTGCAGATGAGCGTCAAATTTTATTGTTTTCAGCTACCTTCCCAGCAGCAATTAAACAGTTCGCCTCTAAAGTGTTAAAGCAGCCTGAAATTGTTCGTGTTGATCAAACTAACAGCACCGCAAGCACAGTACAGCACGTGGTTTACCCAGTAGAAGAGCGCCGTAAGCAAGAGTTGCTTTCTGAGCTGATTGGTAAGAAAAACTGGCAGCAAGTGCTAGTGTTTGTAAACATGAAAGAAACCGCAGATGAGTTAGTAACTGAACTTAACTTAGACGGTATCCCAGCGGCAGTATGTCATGGCGATAAATCGCAAGGTAATCGTCGTCGTGCGTTGCGTGAATTTAAAGAAGGCAAAGTACGCGTGCTAGTTGCAACAGAAGTAGCGGCCCGTGGTATTGATATTGACGGTTTACCGCGTGTTATTAATATTGATTTACCTTGGCTTGCTGAAGATTATGTTCACCGTATTGGCCGTACTGGTCGTGCTGGTAACCAAGGACAAGCAATTTCGTTTGTGAGTCGCGAAGAAGAAAACATGTTGTTTGAAATTGAAACCTTAATTGGTCAAAAAATTAAACGTGTTTACTTAGAAGGTTACGAAGTAAGTAATCGTGAAGTACTGATTGATAAGATTGGTAAAAAGCCAGCGCATTTACGCCGTACCCGTGCTAACAAGCCATCAGGCCAGGCTACCGGTGAAGCGAGAGCGAAAAACCGTTCGCGAATTTCTAATGTACGTAAAAGCTTAAAAGGCGAAAAGCTGTCACTTAAAAAGTAAGACAGCTGAGCCATTAAAAAAACCTGAGTTTACTCAGGTTTTTTTGTGCCTGAGAGAGTAGTTTAGTTGTGCTTTTCTAACATCGATAATGCAACTGCTTCGGCCGCTTTAATACCATCAATACCCGCTGATAAAATACCGCCCGCATAACCCGCGCCTTCACCTGCAGGGTAAAGCCCTTTGGTATTAATGCTTTGGAAAGTTTTATCGCGCTTGATGCTGATAGGTGAAGACGTACGTGTTTCTACACCCGTTAGTAAGCCATCATTGGTTGAAAAGCCACGAATTTGTTTGTTAAAGGCAGGAATTGCTTCACGTAGCGCTTCAATGGCAAAAGCTGGCAGTACTTTGCTTAAATCAGTCAGTTTTATGCCCGGCGTATAAGAAGGCTGTACATCCCCTAAATTAGCAGACGATTTACCTTTTAAAAAGTCACCAATCAGCTGTGCTGGGGCATCATAATTTTTACCACCCAGCTCATAGGCTTGCTCTTCTAGCTTACGCTGTAAATCGATACCAGCTAGAGGATGGCCTGGAAAATCTTTTTCTGGCGAAATACCCACAACAATAGCACTGTTCGCATTTCGCTCACTACGAGAATATTGACTCATACCGTTAGTAACCACACGGCCTTCTTCAGAGGTAGCGGCAACTACAGTGCCGCCAGGGCACATACAAAAACTGTATACGGTTCGGCCATTATTACAATGGTGTACCAATTTGTAATCGGCAGAGCCCAAAATAGGGTTACCCGCGTTATCGCCAAAGCGGCACTCATCAATCATTGATTGTTTATGTTCTATTCTAAAGCCTACTGAAAAGGGTTTTGCTTCAACATAAATGCCTTTATCGTGGATCATTTTAAACGTATCACGGGCACTGTGACCAACCGCTAAAACCACATGGCGAGTTTCAAGCTTTTCACCATTAGAAAGTGTCAGCCCTGTAACTTGGCCGTTGTCTAAATGGATATCGTCAACGCGGGTGCTAAAACGAATCTCACCACCAAGTTCTATAATTCGGGCGCGCATTTTTTCAATCATGGTTACTAGTTTAAAAGTACCAATGTGCGGCTTACTAACGTATAAAATTTCTTCAGGAGCACCAGCCTCTACAAATTCAGTGATCACTTTACGGCCATAATGTTTAGGATCTTTTACTTGGCTGTAGAGCTTACCGTCTGAGAACGTGCCTGCACCACCTTCACCAAATTGAACGTTTGATTCGGTATTGAGGGCCTTTTTACGCCAAAAGCCAAAGGTGTCTTTGGTGCGTTCACGTACCTCTTTACCGCGCTCTAGAATTATTGGTTTAAAGCCCATTTGTGCCAGCACTAAACCGGCAAATAAACCACATGGGCCAAAGCCAATTACTACAGGACGCTCTTTAATGCTGCTATTAGCGTGTGCTACAAATTTGTAGTTGGTGTCAGGGGAGACTTTAACGTGTTGATCTTTTTCAAACGAGGCTAACAGTTGTGCTTCGTTATCTACCTCAACATCAAGCGTGTAAATCAGTAAAATGGCGCTTTTTTTACGTGCATCGTAACCGCGTTTAAACACATTGTAGCTGTGTAGCTGCTCTGGACTTATATTTAATTTATTGATGATGGCTTGGCCAATAGCATTTTCGTCATGGTCAAGCGGCAGCTTTATTTCGGTTAAACGTATCATTAATATCTCTTTTGGTGTCATAGCGGAAAGTAAATACCGCTCACAATAAGGGGAGTGCACAAAGCGCTAATTTATAAGCGCCATATATTACGTTAAATTGTTCGCTTTTGGCACATATTTATTGTGTTTTGGTAAGGGTTGGGTATGATCTGCAGCTGGTAAAGTTAAATATTAGGTATTAAACCACTATGGCGTTTGTAGTCACCGAAAACTGTATAAAATGTAAGTACACTGATTGCGTATCGGTGTGCCCTGCAGATGCATTTTTTGAAGGCCCTAATTTTTTGGCTATTAGCCCAATAGACTGTATTGACTGTGGTTTATGTGTGCCTGAGTGTGCAGCTGATGCCATTTATCAAGAAGATGAACTACCTGAATCGCAAAAAGAATTCACCCAGCTTAATGCAGAACTGGCAGAAATATGGCCACGTATAACGCAAGTTAAACCTGCACCTGAAGATGCCGATAGCTGGAATGGTGTGGCTAATAAATTAAAACTTCTCGACACATAACTACTTCCTAAAACTTATTATTAGTTTTTTGTTAATTTTATTGCAAGTTTTAACGCGCAAGTATTAACAAACGTACCTGTATAATTTACACTCCAGACCAAAGTTTACTTTCAACAAGTAAATAAACCTAAATGGATGTTTATGCAGTACTTTATACCTACAAAAATAATAAAATTGCTGTTGTTGACCAGCTTCAGCTTTGTTTTAACTCTCAGCCCCAATGCACTTGCCGATAAGCTTAATTATCAACTTGCACACATTAATAAAAACATTGATGTGGATGGCGTGCTTAACGAGCCGCATTGGCAACAAGCAACCCGCGTTGCGGTAAACTATCAAGATGAGCCGAATGAAAAAGGCACGCCACCGGTAAAAACCGATGCGTATATTTATGACGATGGTCATAATTTGTATATAGCTTTTGTAGCTTATGACACCGATCCGAGTAAAATTCGTGCAGCGCTTCGTGATAGAGACACGCTTTGGCAAGATGACAATGTTGGTTTGGTAATTGATACCTTTAACGATGAGCGTACTGGCTATGAGTTTTATGTAAACCCACTGGGTGCTCAAGGCGACATTCGCATGACGGATACCGACGAGTGGGTGTCAGATTTATCCTGGGATGCTATTTGGGATAGTGCCGGTACCATAAACGAGCAAGGTTACGTGGTTGAAATGCGTATCCCGTTTAAAGCACTGCGCTTTGCACAAAACCAAGCCGACTCTACTTGGGGCTTTTCGATGATGCGCAACTATCAGCGTGATGTGTTGTATCAATTATCAAGTACCGGCTTTGACCGTGATATTAAATGTAGTTTATGTCAGTTTGACAAAATAACTGGATTTAATAATTTAGCACCGAGCAAAAATCTGCAATTAACGCCAACCTTAACCGCATTAAGAAACGATCAAAAAACACAGGTACCTGGCGAATGGGATAACGGCGATGTAGATACAGAAGTAGGGCTCGATCTGCGTTGGGGTATTACTAAAGATGCAGTAATTAATGCCACCATAAACCCTGACTTTTCTCAGGTAGAAACCGATTCGTTAGAGCTGGATGTAAACACCACATATTCTATTTATTACGCTGAAAAACGCCCGTTTTTCTTAGATGGCGCGTCTTACTTTAAAAGTAATTTATTTGAACTGCTCTATACCCGCACCATAGCTGAGCCTAATATTGGCGCCAAGCTCACCGGTAAAACCGACAGCCATAGCTATGCGCTAATGTTTGCAGATGACGACAACAGTAATGTTTTACTGCCTAGTAACCAAGGGTCTGGTTTTGCCAGCCTAAATGATAAAACCAAGGCAGCGGTGGCGCGATACCAATATGATATTGGCCAACAAGGGACCATAGGAGTAACCACCACACATAGAGAAAGTAGCGACTACCATAATACGGTGTTATCGGTTGATGGTAGCTATTGGTTTAGTCAGTCAGATACACTTAATTATCAAATAGCCAATGCTGATACCAACAACTCTAAATTTTTAGTTGATAACTACAATTTAGCAGAGTCTCAGTCTGATATGGCGTATGCATTAAAGCTGACTCGCGATAAGCGCGATTATAAGCTTTATGCAACGTATGACAATATTGGTGAGGATTACCGCACCGATTTAGGTTATCAAGAAAAAGTAGACTATGAAAAAGTAGGCTTTGGTGGCGGTCAAACTTGGTATGGTGATGAACATGACATGCTAACAACATGGTCATACACCGCCGATTGGGATAAAAGCTGGGCTCAAAATGGCGACTTGCTTGAAGAAGAATATGAAGGTTACATGACCTTTCAAGGTCAAAAGCAGTCTGTATTTGAGCTTGGTTTGTTAAATCGCTATGAAAACTATAATGGCAATTTTTATAACCAAAATATTGGTTATTTTTATACGGCTTTTAGGCCGACTAAAGATTTGAGATTATCGTTATACGCCGAATACGCAAGCCGTATAGATTATACCAATGAGCAGTTAGGTGATGTTTTAACTACACAATCACAGGCTGTTTGGGATATTAATAATCACTGGCAGTTAGATGTTAGACATAATTATAGTCATTTAGATGATTACCAAGGGCGACGCGTATTTACCGCAAACCTTGTAGATTTTAGGTTTTATTATAAGTTTAGTATGCGCGCTATGCTTAAGCTGATTTTACAGTTTGAAGATATAGACAGAAATGAAGATGCTTACTTTTATCAGGTAAGCGAAATCAACAAAGATTATGGTAGTCAGCTAGTGTACTCATATAAAATTAACGCACAAACGTTATTTTACTTAGGGTATTCAGATAAAGGTTATCAGGATGACTCGTTAAAAAGCATTGAGCGTGACCAACGTACTTTCTTTACGAAAGTAAGTTATGCATGGCAGCTATAATGTTATAAACAATATAAAAGCAAGGTTTTGCTAGGCAATAAAAAACACGCTACCCAGTAGCGTGTTTTTTGTTTTACTAAATAGTAAACCTAGTTATTACAAGTCAAAAGTACGTGAGATAGCAAGTACAATTCGCTCATCGGCGTAATCGTAATCCAAGCTGGTATTCTCAGCTGCTACTTCAATACCAAACCCTTCATAGCTTGTTTGGTACGCTAAGCGGTAATGATGATACGATTTATCGCCCTTAGCTTCATCCCACTGAAATTTATTGCCATCAAGTGAGTTTGAGATATCAAAGCTAGCGCGAATTGCATGATTTGGAGCAATCTCGAAAGTGTGCGCAATCATCGAAATCACATGGCCTGTATCGTAGCCAAAGTAATCCCAGCTGTACCAAAAGTTAAGCTCTGTTTGACCGTAGTCACTAGCATAACCAAATTTAGTATACGCTTCTGCGTAGTTACCATCGCTGTTATTACCTTGGTAAGTGTAATAAGCAATACCGTAATCAAGGCTTACTTGTTCGTTTAACTGAATGTATCGGCCTACATAAGCATCTAGTTCGAAGTCGGTGTCATCACCAAAATCTACGTTTGATGCCCATACACCTGCATACACACCGTTATCGTAAGCATAGTCAAGGCTTGCTTGTAGCGCAGGGTCGTTATCTGTTTGAGTAACACCATTAAAGGTGTAATCAGAGGCAGCGGTAATCGTTGTTGACCAGTTAGCTGCTGCCGTTGTTGATAAAACCGTTAATGGTAAAGCGATAAAAAGTTGTTTTAATTTATTGTTCATGTGGTTTCCTAGCTGATAGTTTCTATTTTTGTGTAATCAATTTTATTCGCTTTAGGCGATCCTTCGATATTGCTGACTGTTTTAAATTTGCTGTAGGCAATAAAACCTAAGCAGATAAAGAATAAGCCAATAACTAAAGCACCAACCCATTGAATTTGCAAAAACTCAAGTTTAAATAACAGTGTCAATAATGATAAAGCGATAACGTTCATAGCAATATATTTAAATTTGCCTAAGCGTTTTACAGTTAAGTTCAAATTATCTGTGTATAGACGGATCAGTGAATCAAGCGAGTTAATAACAAACACGATACCTACAAACACCATGGCAAAGTTTTTAATGCCTGCGGTTGGAATACCTGCCTCGTGGTAGTGATATAACACACTAAACCAGATAGCGATTGGTATTGACGGGAAAATCAACATAGCGCCCAGCACTTGATATGTTTTTAAACCACCAACAAAACGCGATGTAAACTGGCCAATCATGATGCTCCACGCAAACCACCAAAATAGATAAAACTCATGGTAATCATTCAGTGGTAATACAAATTCATTGATGTTGGCGAAGTAATTGCCAATTAAACCGATATTTTGAGTAAATGCAGAGAGTTCGCTATCGCCAAATAAGAAGGCATCAGCCCACATAAAACTAATTAATGCGATAAACAACCAAGTAGTAGCAATACTTAAAAAGCGAACATATTTAATATCGGTACTTGAATACACCGCAAAACAAATAGCGGCAAGTACAATTAAGTAAAATGCTGGAATAACACTTGAGCCATCACCAAGTTCTGGTATATACCACGGTAGATTGCTTAGTAGTAAGTATGCGGTAAACGCACAAGTACCAATAATGACCACGTTGTTTAAAAATTTAACCCATGGAATTTCAAAAAACTTCACTTTGGGCTCTATTACACAGAAATAAAAGCACGTAAGAAAATAAAATCCCCAAATTAAAAATCCCCAATAACCAAACTCAATAGAGAGCGGGTTGGCAAATGCATATTCTGGGCTTGCTTTTATGTCTGCATAACCGGCAAATTCGGTTAAAGGAAACATAATAAGGCCAACATCTAGGCCTGAGGTAAATAGGATTGCTATAAAGGTGAATGTTCTCACTGGTGTGACGCCTACTACGCGTACATTGCCCCATTTTATTAAAATAGTAACAATGGCAAGTAAGGTAAAAATAATGCCAGCATTAAGCCAAATAGTCATTATCGCCCTCCCAGAATGAATAAAAGTAACACATATATACTCCGTTTTTTATTGTGCTTGCATTAACACCGGCATAACCTATTTATGCTTGTGAGCCACTGCAAGGTACATAAAGGCACTCTTTAAGCATTTTGCTTACGAGAGAGGCCTTTATGACAGGCTAAATTAAAAGGTTTTATTTCGTTGTGTAGTTTGCCAATCAGTGGCATTCACAACATCAACTCCTGTATGAGCTAAGGGCTTATTTCCTAGAATAATATCCGCGGCTTTTTCGGCCACCATAATCGTAGGGGCATTTAAATTACCGTTCGGTATGGTCGGAAAAATTGACGAATCAACCACACGTAAGCTTTGTATGCCATGCACTTGAGTGTTTGAGTTAACCACGGCCATATCATCTTCACCCATTTTACAAGAGCAAGAAGGGTGATAAGCACTTTCTACGGCTTGGCGAACAAAGGCATCAATTTGCTCATCAGTTTGAACTTGTTGCCCTGGTTGAATTTCTTCACCACGAAATTGGTTAAATGCTGGTTGTTCAATGATTTCGCGTGTTAAACGTACGCACGCTCTAAAGCCTTCAATATCGTCTTGATGCTCTAGGTAATTAAATACAATTTTAGGTGGCTGTGTTGGATCAGCTGATGCAATAGTGACACTGCCTCGGCTCTTAGGCTTGTTATGGCCTACATGCACTTGAAAACCATGCCCTGCAAAAGCACTACGACCATCGTAACGCATAGCGGCCGGTAAAAAGTGATACTGTATGTCAGGCCATTCAACACCTGGCTTTGAGCGAATAAAGGCACATGATTCAAAATGATTAGTTGAGCCTAAGCCTTTGCGAGTTAGTAGCCATTTTGCGCCAATTAAACCTTTAGAAAACAAGCCTAACTTACCGTTTAAAGTAATCGGTTGTTTACACTTATATTGAAAGTAAAACTCTAAATGATCTTGCAGGTTTTGGCCTACACCTGGTAAGTGATGTTTTACTTCAACGCCTGCTTTCTCAAGTGCTTGAGTATCACCAATACCTGAAAGCTGTAGTAGGTGTGGTGAACCAATAGAGCCTGCGCTTAAGATAACTTCTTTATTTGCTTTTGCAGTTTTAACCGCGCCATTAAGCTTGTATTCAACGCCGGTTGCTTTTTTACCATCTAAAATAACGCGCTGGGCAAGAGCACCTGTAACGATTGTTAAGTTGCTACGATGCTTAATAGGATCTAAATATTCTCGAGAGGCTGAGCTACGCACACCGTTTTTAACGGTCATGTGCATAGGGCCAAAACCTTCTTGCTGAGCACTATTGTAGTCATTTGTTGTTGAATAACCGGCCTCTGCACCCGCTTCAATAAATGCAGTGTATAACGGGTTCTCCATGTTATTGCCGTTATTAACACCTAGCGGACCTTTGCCACCACGATGGCTATTTTCACCTAGGTAAAAGCTTTCTGCTTTTTTAAAATACGGTAAACACGCTTGGTAATCCCAGCCGTTAGCACCGTGCTGTTGCCATTCATCAAAATCTTTAGCGTGGCCACGCACATACACCATGCCATTAATCGATGATGAGCCGCCAAGAACTTTACCGCGTGGGCAATGCATTTCACGGTTATCTAGATGTGGCTCTGGTTGCGTATGAAATTGCCACGCAAACTTATCTGTATTCATTGGAATAGAGAGTGCCGTTGGCATTTTTATAAAGATGCTTTTATCGCTGCCGCCGGTTTCAAGTAACAATACCTTGTTACTTGAATCTTCAGACAAGCGATTTGCTAACACACAGCCTGCTGAGCCCGCACCTACAATAATATAATCAAAAGAGTGGTTCATGATGATTCCTTAAAACGGGCTTTCTATGTCGGCCATGCCAACATAAATAGATTTAGTTTGTGTGTAATGATCTAGAGTCTCTATGCCATTTTCACGACCAATACCCGATTGCTTATAACCACCCACTGGCATCTCTGCTGGTGAGTTACCGTAAGCATTAATCCAACAAATACCGGCTTGTAGTTGATGAATTACGCGATGAGCGCGTTTAATGTCGCTGGTGAAAACGCCTGCAGCTAAACCTAAGTGAGTGCCATTAGCGCGGGCAATCACATCATCTTCATCATCAAAGACTAAAACGCTCATTACTGGGCCAAAAATCTCTTCTTTAACGATAGTCATTTCATCATTGCAATCAACAAACACAGTCGGCGCTACAAAATAGCCCTTTGGCGCTGCTTCTGGAGAAAGCGTTGAACCACCTGTTAATAGTGTTGCGCCTTCTTCAAGGCCTTTATTAATGTAGCTCATTACTAAATCTTGATGCTTTTTAGAAATAAGCGCGCCAAAGTTAGTGTTTAGATCTTGTGGGTCGCCGGCAATAATATTGTTTTCAGTGCGTGTTTTAAGTTCATGAATAAATTGTTGGTAAACATTTTTGTGTACGTAAATACGGGTACAGTTAGTGCAAATTTCACCTTGGGTATAAAAGTTACCTAGCATAGCGGCACTTACTGCTTGCTCTATATTGGCATCATCAAATACTAGTAATGGCGATTTACCACCGAGCTCCATAGTCACATCTTTTAATGTGCCTGCAGCACTGGCTACAACTTTTTTACCTGTACCTACTTCACCAGTAAACGATACTTTATCAATATCTTGATGTGCAGTAAGCCATTGACCTACTTCGCCCGCGCCTTGCACTACATTAAATACGCCAGCAGGAACGCCTGCTTCAATAAACACTTCGGCTAATTTAATTGCGCCAAGTGGTGTTTCTTCAGATGGCTTAAAAATAAATGCATTACCCGCTGCAAGAGCAGGACCTGACTTCCAACATGCAATTTGTAATGGGTAGTTCCATGCACCAATACCTGCACAAATACCTAGAGGTTCTTTGCGAGTATAATAAAAATCATCGCCAACCATTTGCTGTTGACCAACTTGTGCAGGGGCAAGGCCTGCGAAATATTCAATAACATCTGCGCCTGTTTCAATATCTACGCAGTTAGCTTCTTGCATTGGTTTACCAGTATCGAGAACTTCAACCAGGGCAAGCTCGTCATTGCGCTCGCGTAAAATAGCAACGGCGTTTAATAAAATACGGCTGCGCTCAATAGGGGTCATCGCTGACCAAACTTTAAAGCCTTGTTTTGCACTTTCTATCGCTGCGTTTTGAACATACTCATCAGCGACTTCAACGGCATAAATTACCTGGCCGGTTGCAGGGTTTACTACATCAAATGTTTCGCCGCTTTTATTCGCAAGGAATTGGCCGTTGATAAAGTTTTGATAAATAGGTGTAGTCACGTTAGGCTCCATATTGCTTGATAAGTGAATGCACGTAGTTTTTAGCCAGTGATTCACTGTGTTTAAACTGATTTTCGTCTGATTGGCTTAATACGGCACGAAGCCATAAGCCATCAATCATTGCTGCGGTTAATTCGGCCGCGAGTGTCGCTTGCGCCAAAGGCATTAATTGCTTAAATGAAACGGTTAAATTGCTCTGCAAGCGTTTGCTGTTTACTTTTTGTAAACGATGAAGTTCCTTATCGTGCATTGATTGCGCCCAAAAACTTAGCCACGTCCGAGTGGTATCTTTTCGTTGTTGTACGAGCGCAAAGTTTGATTCAACAATAAACATTAACCTTTGAGTTGCAGTGGTGTTTTCATCAACTTTATTAATTAAGTCGTCTTTCAAGTTCGAGAGTAAATAACGCACAGTTGCTTCAATTAGCCCCTGTTTCCCACCAAAGTAATGACTAATTATGCCTGATGACATTCCAGCATTTTTACTAATGCTATTAATTGTAGTCGCTTGAAGCCCTTTTTGAGCAACTGATTCTATAGTCGCGTCAATTAGCTGCTGACGCCTTACAGGTTCCATTCCAACTTTGGGCATAATTTTTATTAATTGAACGTTCAATAAAGATTAAGCTTAAGGTAATAGCTCTAACAATTCAAGGCTTGTGTAAATAGCAAGAGAGTAAAGTATGGATAAATGATTAACAAAATGAGTATTAAATGATGCAAAATTAACAACATAATGATTTATATAAAATCAATAAATAACAGTGGGTTATATTTGTTTTTTGTGTTTGCTTATATAGTGTAATTAATTGTTTACGAGGTAAGAGAAACTTTTAGTGATTTATTTGTTAGTGCGTTAACTATTAGAGTACTAATTGTATTTTTTACCAGCAGGGTAGTTATGTGAAGGTAAAACGAATATATCTGTTTTTCCGATGAAATACCGATTATAGAAAGGGAGATGGGAGGTAAATTAACCGAATGTTAACCTAAGAAGGGGTAAAGCAAGGTGCTGTTTAGGTTTCAACAACACCTTTAAATAGAAGGGGATAACGTCTTAAGCGATTGCCAATATAATCATCGGCCATGATCTGTTCACAAATTTCGTCGATGTTATCAGTAGCTTCAAACACCCAATCAAAACGTTCAATCGCGAGCAAAAAACCGCGCTTTAAGTGTGTTTGTTCGCGGTAATAAGCAAGGTTATTTTTTATCAGTTGCAGCTTTTCAGGTTCAGCTTTTAATTGCGCAATAACTTGGTGAATAAACTGTAAATTGCGTGAACCAGTTGGCCTATTTCGTCTATTTGTTGGTCGCATTATTCTTCGTTAGCTATGTTGTAGAGTTTCTTCAAAAAATCGTCTTTGTGTTTGTCATGTTCATAATCTAAGTGATAGGTATTATGAAATCCAAAACGTAATAATACCCCACTACCTTGTAAGTAAACGGTATAGCCGTCAATATCAGAAAATGCAGTGACCCCCTGATAAAGCTTACCTTCTTCTGTGGTTTTACCACGTTGCTGGATACGTTCGTAAACCGCTAGAATCTGTTTGTTGTCGATTTCATTTTTCATTGTTTATACCTTTTATTTATTCTCTCATACGGGGTAAATATGCGGGTCGATCATCATAAAAACAATAGTCAAGAATGTGCGATATTGCTTTGTTATTTTCAATTTATAAATTATGCTCAAAGTTCACTTTATGCTGAGCTTTTACCATGATAGACAAAGCGTTACTTTTAAAAACTCGTGAATTATCCGACCAACTTATTGCACTGCAAACCCCCATTAGAATACTCGATGCAATTAATTGGGATAAACAGACTAAAGAAGAGTTTTTTAGGCAAAAATGTCAAAAAAATCCTCTGATAGATCGTGCCTATTACCAGCAGCGCGATTTAGGATTTGTGCCCAGTGAGTTGCGCCAAGCATTTTCAACACTGCACCGTAATATTATTAATCAGTTGGGACAATTAAACCCAATAACCCAATATATGGGTAAAATGTGTGGTGAATATAAAACAGTGCTTAATATGCTGGAGCATCGAGGTACTGGCGAATTTCATGACTTGTCGGTAGAGCTATTTGGTCACCCAAAAGATCTTTTTCATGCTGGTGAGCCTTCGTTATCTGAGCTTGCTAATATGCTCGAGCAGCCATTAAAAAGTTTACTTGATGCGAACATTTTGCCTGAAGATCCTAAAAATATTGATGCCAGTGATGCGGTGCGGATTTTATCTGAACAAGTTAATGCCAGTATGCAAGGCATTAATGTGGAAGTAATGCTAAGTGACGGAATTGTCAGTGATGCGGCAGCAGGAGCTAACAATATAAAGCTTAATCAAGATGTTAAGTTTTCTCAGCGCGAATTAGATATTTTAGAGGTACACGAGGGCTGGATCCATGTAGGCACCACTCAAAATGGCTTAGCGCAACCTTATTTAACTTGCTTGAGTAAAGGCACGCCAAGCTCTACCGTTACCCAAGAAGGGCTTGCAGTACTGACCGAAATAATTACTCTTAAATCAACACCACGTCGCTTATCTAAATTAGTAAACCGTATTCAAGCGGTCACCAAAGTGATTGATGGTGCTGAGTTTGTAGATATATACCGAGATTATGTAGCACAAGGGTTATCAAAAGACGACAGCTACACCCTTGCACAGCGTGTATTTAGAGGTAGCACCGCAACCGGCTTACCGTTTACTAAAGACATTGCTTATATAAAAGGCTTTGTATTGGTTTATAACTTAATTCGGGTGGCGATACAGCTTGGCAGAATTGACCAATTACCGCTATTGCTGGTGGGTAAAATATCAATTGATGACTTTAGGTTAATATCGCAACTGCATGATTTAGGTGTGATTGAAAACCCACAATTTGTGCCGCCTCATTTTAAAGATTTAAGAGGACTTGCTACGTGGCTGAGCTTTGGTCGTTTTATTGGTAATTTGTCATTTGAACAATTAGAAAACGACTACAAGCCGTTGTTTTTATGATTTATAAGTGAGCTTTTTCTCAGAAACAAAAAAAGCCCAAAAATGGGCTTTTTTTAATTTAGCACAACACAGTTAACGTGCGTTGGTGCTCTCGAAAATTTTGTCTGCAGAGGCTGCAACAAATCCAGTGTAAATTTCACCATCTGGTTTTGGATAACGAATAGCAAACTCGTAAAAACAGCTAGGAATGCGCATATCGCCATCGCTAAAGGTCACAGCGTATTCATCAGCTAATGTTGATGATTGCTCTAATAGCACCTCTGGTGAGCCTTTTACTTCGCCTCCTGAGGTATTAAGTGCAAAACCTGCATCTTTAAGAGCTTGGTTTACATCATGGATGTTATCAAACTTAGCTAAGGTATTAATGTTCACAGTAAAGTGATTTGCACGGTAACCCCACGCAGACATCCACGCCGCATATTCGCTCTCAGCTAATAACTTTTTGTATGTATCGGTGCTTACTTGCCAATGTGTGCCCGAATATAAAAAGTTATCGGCAGTCACAGCGCTTTCGTCAATTTGTGCAACCATATCAGTAACGATAGCTTGAAGCTCAGGCGAACATTTTTCAACTAATAATTCAGAAATAAACACTTTAGGCTGTGTCGGCTCGCTATGCTCATAATGCTTGGCGTAGAGTTTTTTTGCTTCAAAGTGGTACTCACCACATTCTTTATAACCAATAGCTAAAAAGTGCGCAGCTAGTTTTTCAAGGCCTACTTTTTCTATGTTAAAAGTACGCAGTGCAATATGGTCGTTAATAATGTCGTCTTTTTGCGTTGAGCCTAATAAGTCATGAATTTTATCAGCTGATGGCGTTACTGTTAGGTAGTTTTGCCATAAGTTATCAAATAATGTGTTTACATCAGTATGCATGGTAAATCCTTAAATTTTTCTAAAATTGTTATTCAATTATTAAGCCCGGCGCGAGGGTTTGCGGTAAATTAACTTTTTCTGACTCTACTGAGGCCACTGGGTATGCGCAGTAATCAGCAGCATAGTATGCACTAGCTCTGTGGTTACCACTGGCACCTATGCCACCAAATGGCGCTGCGCTTGATGCGCCAGTAATAGGGCGGTTCCAGTTAACAATACCGGCACGAATACGTTTTAAAAAGTGGCTGTAATCATCTTCGCTGTCTGCAAGTAAACCTGCAGATAAACCAAAGCTGGTGTTGTTCGCCTCTGCTATAGCGCTATCAAAGTCAGTGTAGCGGTATACTTTAATTAGCGGGCCAAAGTGTTCTTCATCAGCGATTTCATCGATATTAGTGACATCAATAATACCAGGGCTGACAAACCCAGTGCCTGGTTTTAATTGTTTAAGCTCAACGAGTACCTCAGCACCTTGTTTAACTAGGTCAGCTTGCGCTGCAACCATGCCTAACGCGGCTTTTTCACTGATCATGGCACCCATAAATGGTTGTTCGGCTGAAAAGCTATCATCTACAAGAATATTTTTGGTTGCGCTGATCAGCTTTTCTAAAATCGCATCGCCATTGGCTGATTTTTCAATAAATAATCGACGTGAACAAGTACAACGCTGACCCGAAGTAATAAAGCCCGATTGAATAATATCGTGAACGGCGGCGCTCACATCAGCAACATCTTTAACCACCAGCGGATTGTTACCGCCCATTTCAAGCGCTAAGATTTTACCTGGATGGCCTGCAAATTGTTTATGTAATAAATGGCCTGTGTTTGAGCTACCAGTAAAAAATAAGCCATCGATATCTTGATGTGAGGCAAGCGCTTTACCTGTCTCTAGTTCACCTTGAACAAGGTTTATAACTCCAGCAGGTAAGCCTGCTTTTAGCCACAGCTCTAAGGTAAACTGGGCTACATGAGGAGTTAATTCAGATGGTTTAAACACCACGGTATTACCCGCTAATATAGCAGGGACTATATGACCGTTTGGTAAATGCCCAGGGAAATTATATGGGCCAAAAATAGCCACTACACCATGTGGTTTGTGGCGAATAAAGGCTTTTGCGCCAGGCATTGGGTTTTCGGTTGTGCCAGTACGTTCATTGTAAGCACGGATAGCAATAGCAACCTTGCCTGTCATCGCACCGACTTCTGTGCGCGTTTCCCATAGTGGTTTGCCTGTTTCACGAGCAATAATGCTAGCAAATTCTTCGCTGTGTTCTTTTAATTGGGCAACAAAGTTTTCTAAAATGGTAATACGTTGTTCAATTGGCATATCGGCCCATTGAATTTGCGCGGCTCTTGCCGCTTCAATAGCACTGCTAACTTGTTCGGGGCTGGCACCATTACCTTGCCAAACAACTTCGCCATTACTTGGGTTAACAGAATTAAAAGCAGGGCCTTGGCCTGCGTGCCATTGGTTATTAATTAGTTGTGTGTTCATAAATAGTGTTACAGGCGGAAAAATCGCGCTGCATCTCCTTGATTTAAATGAAGTGCATCAGCTACTTCTTGGCTGATAACTAAGGTGTGCTTTGCTTGATTATAATGAGCGTGTTTAGTGAACGTGGCTCTAAAGTCGCTAACTCCTTGATTACAAATAGCAAGGGTATCTGAGCTTTGCTCATTAATATGTTCAAGTTCACCAATGGTAATAGGGCAAACCTGTGTATCACGAATACTGCGAATATTACCGAGCTTTGCCTCTACCGTGGGGCCTGCGTCAAATAAATCAACGTAGCCACAATGTTCAAACCCTTCTTTTTCAAGTAACTTAAGTGCAGGCTTGGTTTTATCATGGACATGGCCAATCACCGCTTGTGCCTTTTTACTTAGTAAGTTTACATAGATAGGGTATTTAGGCATAAGTTCGCTAATAAATACTTTATCGCCTAAGCCTACTAAGTGGTCGGCTTGTGGAAATTCAATACTAAAAAAGTGTTCTTGTAACCATTGCCAAAATGGAGAGTGCCCCTGGTCATCACTCACGCCACGCATTTCAGCAATTACAGTGTCGGCAAAGCGTTCACTATGCTGTGCCATAAATAAAAAGCGTGAACGTGATAAAAATCGACCTGTTAAGCCTTTTCTGCTGTCTTCACGTAAAAATAAAGTACATATTTCTGAGCAACCAGTGTAGTCATTACACATACTTAAAATATCAACGGTATTGTAAACGCCTAAAGTGGGTGAATGATGGACGGTTTTACCTAAATGGTAATGGTACAAAGGTACAGACAAGCCGACGGCTGCTTCAATGGCGGTAGTACCAATTACTTTGCCAGTGTGACTGTCTTCTAAAACAAATAAATAGCTTTCGTCGATAGGCTTATCAACGTTTTTAGTAAAGCTGTTTTGTGCACGGTCTATTTTTTCTTGTAGTTGCCCATCATCGACAGGTAAAGAGGTAAAACCATGGCCTGATTCAATGGCAATCTCTTTAAGTGCTGCAAAATCATTGACAGTAATAGGACGTAATACTTGCATTAATTACTTGCTCCAATAAAGCCCTGAGGTAAACATTTATCTCAGGGCTTAATATGTTTTACTTAGTGATTAACCGTTTACAACTTCGCTCACTGCTTTTTCAAAGCGAGCTAAGCCTTCTTTAATATCTTCAAATGGGATCACTAATGAAGGCGTAAAGCGGATAACGTTCATTCCGGCGACTAAATTCATTAAACCGTTGTTAGCACTTGCGACTAAAAAGTCGCGAGCACGCCCTTCAAACTTCTCATTTAATACCGCACCAATCAGTAAGCCTTTACCGCGTACTTCACTAAATACATGGTATTTTTCGTTAATAGTATTTAGACCATCACGGAACATTTGCTCACGTTCTTTTACGCCATTTAAAATCGCAGGGGTATTTACTGTGTCAAAAGCCGCTTCTGCTACAGCACACGCTAATGGGTTACCACCGTAGGTAGAACCATGAGTGCCTATTTTTAGGTGAGCTGCAATGTCAGTAGTGGTGATCATCGCGCCAATTGGGAAACCGCCACCTAATGCTTTAGCCGTGGTTAAAATGTCAGGAATAACATCTAGGCCTTCGTATGCGTATAAGTGACCTGTACGGCCAACACCCGTTTGCACTTCATCAAAAATTAGCAGTGCGTTATGCTTAGTACACAGTTCACGTACTTTTTGTGCAAATTCATTGGTTGGTGGCACAATACCGCCTTCACCTTGTAATGGCTCCATCATTACCGCACAAGTATCATCACCAATTAAGGCTTCAAAAGCGGCAATATCATTGTAATCACAATGAACAATATCAGCAGGTTTTGGACCAAAACCATCAGAGTAAGCGGCTTGGCCACCCACTGTTACAGTGAAAAAAGTACGGCCATGAAAGCCTTTATTAAAAGCGATAATTTTA
Source organism: Pseudoalteromonas sp. S1609 (assembly GCF_005887255.1). Taxonomy (GTDB): domain Bacteria; phylum Pseudomonadota; class Gammaproteobacteria; order Enterobacterales; family Alteromonadaceae; genus Pseudoalteromonas. The sequence continues at coordinate 87,091 of NZ_PNDJ01000043.1, forward strand.
GATTTTTCAGCACCAAATTTATCCAGTGCAAAGCGACGCGCTAATTTTAAAGCCGCTTCGTTTGCTTCAGCTCCTGAGTTTGCAAAGTAAACTTTTTCTGCAAAGGTCGCATCAACCATTTTTTTAGCTAAGCGAAGTGCTGGCTCATTGGTCATTACATTTGCTAAGTGCCAAATTTTCTCGCCTTGCTCTTTAAGTGCGCCTACTAATGCAGGATGGCAATGACCTAAACAATTAACCGCAATACCACCGGCAAAATCGATAAATTCGTTATTATTTTGATCCCACACGCGTGAGCCTTCACCACGAACCGGAATAACTGCAGATGGGTTGTAGTTAGGGACCATTACGTCGTTAAATAAATCTCTGGTTACTTGCATTTTTACACCTAAATTAATCACATAAAAAAATACGTTGCTGAAAAATAACGCTAAGCTCAGGCTTATTCAGCAATACAATGCGTTTTACTTGTTAAAAGTGTCATTATCAAAGGTTATGAATTAAATTTGCAGTGCTATTTTGTGAAAAATGATTAGAATAATGGTCAAATCAACGAAACTTATTAGCATTATGATAACTCCCCAAGATGAAAAGTTACTATCAGTATTAAAAATGAACGCTCGAGCGAGTATTTCTGATCTAGCTCGGCATTTAAATTTATCACGCTCAACAGTGCAAAGCCGTATGCTCAAGTTGGAGCAAAGTGGGGTAATTAAAGGGTATAGCGTTGACTTTGGAGATGATTTTTTAAATAGCTTGGTTTCTGCGCACGTCTCTATAAAGGTTATGCAGAAGCTAACGACAAAAACCAACGTTGAGTTAAAGCAAATAGATGCTATATCTCAGTTGTATGCAATTAGTGGTGAGTTTGATTTAATTGCCATTGTTGAGGCTCAAAACCTTGAGCAGTTGAGCCATTTACTGGACGATATAGGTAATTTAGATGGCGTAGAGCGTACTCGTTCATCGGTTATTTTAGAAACTAAATTTAAGCGTTAATTTGATTGTTTATCACCATTCAGTGAGTATTAATTATTTGCATTTAAGCCTACTTAATTGTAGTCTTCTCATTATTAGGAACAAGGATTGTTTTTACCAAATCAATAGGCTCTTCGCCTCTTCGTTTGCCACAATCCCCAAGTATTGAATAAACCTGATAAATATACTTATTACATGTATAAACCTTTGTTGGTTATACTATGTAAAACAGGGTGTTTTGGAAAAACTGCTCAAACACATTACAAGGAAATGTTATGAAATACACAACACTAGCTGCTGCAGCCTTATTAATAATAGGTGGCTCATATTTAAGTGCGAAGGCCACTTTATTTGACTCAAGCGATAATATAACGGTTGAAACTTACAGCGATATATTTTTCAAACTAGAATCCTCTCCCATCAATATTGATGAGATTATTACTGGTGCGAGTCAGTTTGCCAATAGCTTATGTGATGAAAGTATTTATCAAGAAGTCATTGGAGAGTCAGTAAACTCATGCAAGCAAAAATTCAAACAATCACAAGCGCAGTGTGCTGACTTTATTACAAAAAATAGTGAGGTTATGTACACTGATAAAGTGGCTATAACGCTGGTATCTGAAAAATTTATAAATTGTATGACTAATAGTTAGGTTTCCTTTATTTAAGATTAGTAATAAAAATCTCCCTGAGCTGGCAGGCATTAATAAAACCTAGCATATTCCACGGCGTGGTCTATGCTGAATTTTATTAGTTGTTAACGCCCAGTTTGCTTTAGGGAGTACAATGCAAGAAAATTTACTCAATTCAGTCATCAAAATAACTAAAAATAGAGATGTAGATTCTCTTGAATACAGTTTGATATCGACCATCCAAGAGTTTATTGGCTGTAAAGAAGTCTCAGTTTACAAAGATGTAGAAGTTCAGGGCCAGCTTACTATTGAGCAAAGTCTTTGTTTAAAAATTACTGGTGAAAAACAATTTGAGTGGCAACAACGACAAATTGTTACACACCCTGAGGATGAACTTCTATCTTGCTTACGTTCTGCTTGCATTATCACGGTTCAATCAACAGATGGCATTGAGCGCCGTTGGTTACCTATTACCCGCCAAGAAAAAACAGTTGCCGCAATTTCAGTGGTTTCAAACAGCCTAGATAGTCCATCTCAAGTGATGTTGAATGCTTTTTGTCGTATTTTTGAAAACTATTTAGTCATTCTTCATGAAAATGAAAGAGATAAATTAACAGGTCTATTAAATAGACAAACCTTTGAGAAAAAAATAAAGCAACTGATTGAAAAACAAGTATTGAAAGTACACAGTTTATCCCGGGGTGAGGGTAAAAGGCTGCAAAAATATGCATCTACATCTTGGTTGGCTATTTTAGACATTGATCACTTTAAAAATATAAACGACAAGTATGGTCATATTTGCGGTGATGAAGTGCTACTGATATTAGCGCAAAATATGCGTCATTTTTTTCGTTCAACCGATTTGATTTTTCGCTTTGGTGGAGAAGAATTTGTGATTGTTTTTGAGCCTACCGAGGCAGACTCTATAAGTAATAAAATGGCAGAATTTTTACAGCTCGTCAGAAATACATCGTTTCCTTTTATTGGAAATATGACGGTCAGTGCTGGTTTAGCACGTATTAGCCCTTATGATTTTCCAATCACTGTAATAGAGAACGCTGATAAAGCACTATATTACGCTAAAAATAATGGCCGAGATAAATTTTGTATCTACGAAGATTTAATCGCTGAGCAGCTAATCAACGTACAAGAAAATGATTCAGAAATAGATTTATTTTAACTTACTTAGCTTGAGTATAACTTCGTTTGACTTTAACTTTAGTAACTTGGTCGAGCTTTAAAAAATAAACATTACCGCCAATGCCTTTAAACTCCTCATCGGTAAAAGCAATAGTATTGTTATCATAAAACGTGATCGCTTCTTTTTGGGTCACAATGCCGAGATCAATTTTAGATACATCGCCAGAGAAAAATTTATCTCCTTTGAAGTTTTCAAACAGCCAAATACTGGTTGAATCTAGTAGTGCAAGTTTTTTTCTATTTGGACTGAGCGCCGCTGAGGTGATCCAGCATAACTTTTCCATAGTGGTACAGGTTCTAAATGAGTCTATTAGCTGGGCGTCAAAATTTGCAGCATGGTCGCCTACTTTGTAAACATTGGTAATACCATCAAAGGGCTCAGTTCGGTTTTTTGTAAATAAATATAAATGCCGGCCAAAAGCCACAAAAGCCTCTAAGTCGTAGTTACGTTGTTCTGGCTTTATTGGGCTGCCGTCTAATTCTGGGTAGGTAAATTTAATTATCTCAGCTTCAGTGGTATTTGTTTTAATATCAATGGGGTTTTCTATTTTATAAATGGTTAGCCATTTACGTTCATTTTTATTATTGCCAAAGTCCCCTAAGAAAAAATGACCAAATTTATTTTGCGTCATGTCCTCCCAGTCAATATTTTTTGCATTGCTCACCAAAATTTCTTTAGCGATAGAACCATCATCATTGAGTCTATAAAGCTTAGGTTCGTCACCGCTGTCATTAATAGCCCATAGACGTTTATATTTATCAAATTCTATACCTGAAATTTCTTTTAACTTTGGATCTACAGAGACAAGCTTTTTACTATATAGTGTATAAATTGAACTACCCACAACAGCGATGATGGTTAGAAAAACAATAACAGAGGTAATAAAAATGCTTTTTTTAATCATAGTCTTTAAATATTCATCGCATTGGCTAGGTGGATAATTATTATCGCTGATGATGCCGCTAAGCTAAAGGTTTTTAACCATAATGCGGTAATAAAAATGATTATGCGTGTATTGTTTTAAAAGTTATTTAATTGAGTGTAGTTGGTTTAAAAATTGCTCAGTAAAGGAGCTTACCTAAAAACCTGTTTAAATGGTTAAAAACTGCACCAACCTAGTGCGGTAAAATAAATAACGCACTGTAATAATGCGTAAATAAAGTTTTGTTTAACTTTAAGCTTGTTTTTATGTGAATGAATGGATTCCACATCGCCTATTTAAGCTGTTTGGCCTGTGGCAAAGATTAATAACCCTTATGGTTTAGTTGGAGCCTATTATGTTGAATAAACGCTTTTTTAAGACAAAAAACGAAGCAGAAGTTACGTTTGAATTTTCTCACCCTGATGCTGAAGATGTCTGTTTAATTGGGGAGTTTAATGATTGGCAGCCAGTGCCAATGAAATTAAATAAAAAATTGGGTGTGTTTAAATGTAAACAGCGTTTGCCTATTGATAAAGAGTTTCACTTTCGTTATTTGATTAATGGTAAGCAGTGGGACAACGACCACCAGGCTGATGGCTATCAGGCCAATAATTTTGGTTCAGAAAATAGTATAGTAAATACTCAACGCATTAATTAAGGTTGGTGAATGGACGCACTATCGCAATCATTTTATTTGCATGGAATAGGCTATGAGTACACTAAATATACTGGTGAACACGTTATTTTTAGTGAACAAACGCGCAAGTTAGCCTTGCAGTGCTGTGGCGTTGACACCAGTGATGCAACACAAATAGCTCAGTTAAACTATCAATTAGATGCGGCCACTTGGTTAACGCTTGCACCGGCTGTTAGCTTAGTAAAGCAGCCTAGTAATGTGCTAAAAGTACGTATTAAAGAAGCCGACGCGCACCATAAAATTACGCTTAATATACCTGCATTAAATATAAAACTGCAATTTGAGCAAATAGCTGACTATGCGCCATTAGGCGAGTATTTTTTTAATGACTGCCGTTATATTGAAATAGCGTTGCCACTTACCCATTTACCTACGGGTTATTATGATGCTTTGCTGAGTATGGGAGCGCAATCGGCAACTACACAAATTTGGTCTATCCCTAAACAAGTTTATCAAATTGCCGATAGTAAACGCCTTGGCTTATCAATTCAGTTATATACATTAAAAAACCAAGCCGGAATGGGAATTGGTGATTTTAATGATTTACTTGAATTAACCACGTTATGTGCAAAACAAAAAATGGATTATATTTTACTTAATCCTCTGCACTTATTATTTGCAGATAACCCAGAGTGCGCTAGTCCCTATAACCCCAGTAACCGCGCGTTACTCAATCCATTGTATATAGCAATTAACTTATCGCCCGATAGTATTAACAATCCCGCTTTAGATGATTACTTATCTTCTTGTTGTTTAACGTCGCACATTGAGCAAGATATAACCTTTATCAATTATAAAACGGTTACTGAGCAGAAATATAATGCCTTTAAACTGCTTTTTGTGCATTTTCAACAACAGGGTAGTCAAGCACGGCAAGACGAGTTTACAGCCTTTTGTAAACAGCACCGTGATGTACTTGCTATGCTAGAAACCACAGAACCGACATTCGACTATTACCTGCAATGGCAAGCACATAGCCAACTCATACTGTGCCAACAACATTGTATCGACCAAGGAATGGCGATTGGTTTGATTAACGACTTAGCAGTTGGCTGTGCCAAAGAGGGCAGCGAATATAAACATCAGCAGAAACTGTTTAGCCAAGATGCGACTGTGGGAGCTCCACCAGATCCTTGGGCTGAAAGTGGCCAAAATTGGGGTTTGCCAGCAATAAATCCTCAGCGCCTTGCTGACAATAACTATTACTTTTACCGCTCACTTATACGCGCCAATATGAATGCTGTGGGTGGATTACGCATTGATCATGTTATGGCAATTAGACGTTTATGGTGGTGCTTTAACAATAATAACAGCCAAGATGGTTGCTATGTTTACTATCCATTCGAGCACTTGTTAGCTATTTTGAAAATAGAATCTCACCTAAATAAGGCTGTCGTGATAGGCGAAGATTTAGGTGTTGTGCCACCTGAAGTAAAAGAAGCGCTGGTGAGCAGTGGAATTTTTTCAAACAGTTTATTTTATTTCGAAAAACAACAAAATGATGAATTTGTTAATCGTGATGATCTTAGCGAACAATGCCTGCTGATGATTGCCAATCATGACGTACCGCCATTTGTTGGCTGGTGGCAGCATAGTGATTTAACCCTCAAACAACAGTATCAGCTGATTGATGCCGCTAAACACCAGCAGCTAGTGCAGCAACGTCAACAAGAGCAACAACGGTTAGTTGATTTTATTAATGCACAAGACACACATTCTGACATGTCATTAAACACCGATGCTTTTGCGATTTATAGCGCGCTGGCTTTGTGTTTAGCAAAGTCGCCATCGCGATTATTTGCCCTACAAATTGATGACTTAGACAAACAATGCTACCCAGTTAACATTCCGGGTACAGATAAAGAATATCCCAATTGGAGACGGGTGTTAACACATACGTGCGAGGATATTTTTACTGATAATGCATCACTTTTGACTGCAATACATTCAATGAGGAATGGATAAATGGGCAGTATAAAAAATATGAAATCAGCGCCTTTGGCTGATTATGACGCACAAGTTACTGCGCTCGCAGCAGGACGCTTTAAAGACCCGTTTAGTTTTTTAGGAGCGCACAGTACACAAAGCGGCATAGAAGTTCGAGTCTATTTGCCAGCAGCACTGCAGGTTGAATTGTTAATTGGTGATCAAACAATTACTGCATTGCGCTATAAACAAAGTGATTTATTTATAGCTGAGCTATCAAACATGCCGAGCAGTGTGTATCAATGCCGTGTTAGCTATAAAAACAATAATATTACCTTTTACGATGAATACAGTTTTAGTAGTACCCTTGATGAGCAAGCAATGTACTTGTTCAATGAAGGGAGTCTTGAGCATGCTTATGCGCACTTAGGCGCGCAATTTATTACTCAACAAGGCGTAGACGGTGTTCGTTTTTGTGTGTGGGCGCCAAATGCTGCCAGCGTTTCAGTGGTTGGTGAATTTAACTTTTGGCAGTCCAATCGTCACTTTATGCGATTTCATCTGGCCAGTGGAGTATGGGAGTTATTTATCCCGGAGCTGTGCGCCGATATGTGCTACAAATTTGCTATCACCACACTCAGTGGTGAAGTTTTAGATAAAGCCGATCCCTTTGCTTTTAAAATGCAGCAAGCGCCAGGTACAGCAAGCATTTTACAATACAAACCCACCCCTATTAAGCTTAGTGAACAAGCGATCAAAAATAGGCAAAAGCGTAATCATATTGATGCCGCTATTAGTATTTATGAAGTGCACTTAGGTTCTTGGCAACGCGCTGAGCATAATCGTTACTTAAGCTACAGCGAGCTGGCAGATAAGCTTGTAAGTTACGTGGTTAAAATGGGGTTTACGCATTTACAACTTATGCCTATCAGTGAATACCCGTTTGATGGTTCTTGGGGTTATCAACCGGTAGGCTTGTTTGCGCCTACAAGCCGCTTTGGTGATTATAACAGCTTTAAATACTTAGTTGAGCAATGCCATAAAGCCAATATCGGTATTTTACTCGATTGGGTGCCGGGGCACTTTCCAAGCGACCCTCATGGGTTACATTGTTTTGATGGCACCCATTTATATGAACATGCTGATATGCGTCAAGGGTTTCACCCTGATTGGAATACCTATATTTATAATTACGACCGCCCTGAAGTTAAAAGCTTTTTAATATCGAATGCAATGTATTGGCTTAGTCAATTTGGCATAGATGGACTGAGAGTAGATGCGGTGGCATCTATGTTGTATCTTGATTACAGCCGAAAAGAAGGGCAATGGGTAGCTAATTGCTTCGGTGGCAGAGAAAACTTAGGGGCTATTGAGTGCCTTAAACAAGTAAACATACGCAGTTATAAAAATAACCCCGGTATTATGATGGTGGCTGAGGAGTCAACGGCGTGGCCCGGAGTAACGCAAAGCGTTGAGCATAATGGTTTGGGCTTTGGTTACAAATGGAATATGGGCTGGATGAACGACAGCCTGCATTACATGCAGCAAGACTCACTATTTAGGAAATATCATCATCATAAAATGACATTTTCTATGGTGTATGCTTTTAGTGAAAATTACATTTTACCACTGAGTCATGATGAAGTAGTCCACGGTAAAGGTTCACTTCTAAACAAAATGCCCGGTGACGATTGGCAACAGTTTGCTAATTTACGGGCTTATTATGCGTTCATGTGGGCGCATCCAGGAAAAAAACTTCTGTTTATGGGCGCCGAAATAGCACAGCGAAAAGAGTGGGATCATGACCATTCAATAGACTGGCACTTGCTTGAGCATCAAAGTCATCAAGGTATTCAAGATACTGTTAAACGCCTTAATCATGTGTACCAAGCCTACCCAGCACTTTATGAGCTTGATAGCTGTGCTACAGGCTTTTCATGGATAGATAATAATAACAGTCAGCAAAGTATATTTAGCTTTATTCGTTATGCTAAAAGTGCTGACGATTTTATGGTTGTTGTCGCTAATTTTACCCCTACTGCTTATCAACATTTTACCTTAGGCGTGCCTGCTAAAGGCAGTTATAAGGTGATATTAAATACTGATGAGTCATGTTTTTTTGGCTCTGGCATTAATATCACTGATGAGCCAAGCCAACTTATTCATTCAATTAATCAACCAAGCCATGGCTTTGATCACAGTATCACATTACAGATGGGTGGCTTAACCACTGTTTACTTACAAAAGGTGAATGATGAGTAATTGCTTTGAGGTTACCCATGGTGCATCTCTTCCATTGGGATCGACTGTACAAAACAACGGCGTCAACTTTGCCTTATACGCCCCTAATGCAAGCCAAGCTTTTGTTTGTTTATTTGATAAAAGTGGCCATACAGAAATATTAAAAATAGCTATGAATATTAATGAAGGCGGGGTGTGGAGTATTCACGTTGCGCCACTTAGCGCTGGCGCATTATATGGCTTTAGGGTTGATGGTGAGTATAACCATGAAAAGGGCATGTTATTTAATGAACATAAGTTGCTGATTGACCCGTATGCAAAAGACTTGTTTAACGAGTTTACTTGGAGCGAGCGCCATTACGGACAAATGCCGATAGGCACTAAAAGCGAGGTTAATAATGCGATAGATATGCCTAAATCTAAAGTGACTACATCGGTTGCTTATACCAATAAAAAGCCACAGCATAGCTGGGCTAATACGGTAATTTATGAGTGTCATGTAAAAGGTGCTACCTGTCGTCATCCAGGTATTCCAAAAGTACAGCAAGGCACGTTTTTAGGCCTAAGCCACCCGTGCTTTATTGAGCATTTAAAAAGTTTAGGGGTGACCGCTATTGAGCTTTTGCCTGTGCATGCGTTTATAAGTGAACAGTTTTTAATTACTAAAGGCCTGCAAAATTACTGGGGCTACAATAGCATCAATTTTTTTACTCCCCACAAAGACTATTTGGTTAATGACGATATAAACGAATTTAAACAGATGGTCAGCGAACTACATCGCGCCAATATTGAAGTTATTTTAGATGTGGTATACAACCATACTGCTGAGGGCGGCAGTGATGGACCGATATTGTCTTTACGTGGCTTCGATAACCTCACTTATTATCGCACTATTAATGGGCAACCCAATGTATATATAAATGATACTGGCTGTGGTAACACCTTAAATATTGATCATCCAAAAACTTTGCAACTGGTTCTTGATAGCTTGCGTTATTGGGTGGAAGTTATGGGGGTTGATGGCTTTCGATTTGATTTAGCCACCATTTTAGGGCGTTCAAGCACGGGTTTTAGTGCCTCTCATACGTTTTTACAGGCCGTTGCACAAGATCCTATATTAAATAAAGTAAAACTGATTAGTGAGCCGTGGGATATAGGGCCTGGCGGGTATCAGTTAGGTGCTTTTCCTGCTCCTTGGCGTGAGTGGAACGATCAATATCGTGATGTTATTAAACGCTTTTGGCAAAGTGAAAAAGGCATTATTGGTGATGTAGCTAAGCGTTTACATGGCTCCTTTGATATTTTTGAACACAGTAACCGCGGCCCGCTTAATAGTATTAATTTTGTTACCAGCCATGATGGTTTTACCCTTGCCGATTTAGTCAGTTATGAGCAAAAGCATAACCAAGCAAATGGTGAAAATAATCAAGATGGCCACAGCGCTAACTACTCATTCAACTGCGGAGTTGAGGGGTTTAGTAGCGACCCTGAAATAATGAGCTTACGGCTCCAACAACAAAAAAACTTTTTACTTACCTTACTGCTCTCTAAAGGAGTGCCAATGATAGCCGCTGGCAGTGAAATGGCCCATTCTCAAGGCGGTAATAATAACGCTTATTGCCAGAATAACCGCACAAGCTGGCTGGCATGGAAAGACTCACAACTAAACCATTGCTTAATTCAGTTTATAGATGATGCATTAAAAATTAGGCACGGTCACAGTGCGTTTAAACACAGTGTGTTTTTAGATGATATTGATGAACGTTTCACCGTTAAGTGGTTTACCGAGCAAGGTAAAAAAATGGATGAAACACATTGGCATGAAGATACGCGACAATTTTTAATGTATAGCTTACTTGATAAGCAAAATAAGCACGCCTTATTAATTATTTTAAACGCCAGTAAACAGCCCGTGGTCTGCCAATTACCACAATCGCCCATTACTGCGACATGGGCGTTAGTGTTATCAAGCGTAAATAACGCATCAACTGTTGTTGAAGAAGATGCAACCGTGAATATTTCAGCACAAAGTAGTTGGGTTTTTAGTGCCAATTTAGAAGGCGAAGATTATGACTAAGCAAGACGAGCAAGTGTGTGTGGTAAAAGGCTGGCAAGAAGGCCCGGTTATTGATGAAAGTACCTTAAGTGATGATTTAACTCGCCACTTTTATTACACCTTAGGGCGTGATGTGGTGGGAGAGTCGCAGTTGTATTTATATCATGCATTGGCGCTGACAATAAGAGATAGACTCGTTGCGCGTTGCAGAGAAACTAATCAGCAAATTAAACAACAAAAACGCCGCAAAACAGCGTATTTATCGCTAGAGTTTTTAATGGGTAGAGCACTGGGTAATGCGGTACTCAACCTTGATTTAGAATCTCAGGTAAGTACTGCACTGCAAGCTTACTGTACTGAGCTGGAAAATGTAGAACAAGCAGAGCATGATGCTGGCTTAGGTAATGGTGGCTTGGGGCGTTTAGCGGCATGCTTTTTAGATAGTTGCGCGAGTTTAGCGCTGCCAGTAGTGGGTTATGGAATTCGCTATGAATACGGCATGTTTAATCAATCAATAAAAGAAGGCAACCAAATTGAGCAGCCAGATAACTGGCTACGCGAAGGTCATCCTTGGGAATTGAGCGCACCAGAGCAAGCTAAACGAGTTAAGTTCTCGGGTTATGTACAAAGTTATACCGATAAATTTGGTCGTGAACATCGCCAGTGGATGAGCTCCCAAGATGTGCTTGCGGTTCCTTATGATGTTCCTATTCCGGGCTATAAAAATAATATTGTTAATACCCTTAGGCTTTGGAAGTCTGAAGCTACAGATGAATTTAATTTAGCAGAATTTAATGCCGGTAGTTATTCAGAAGCGGTGGCGCAAAAAAACCTCGCAGAGCAAATAACCATGGTGTTGTACCCTAACGACAGCAGTGAAAATGGTAAAGAACTGCGTTTACGCCAGCAATACTTTTTATCATCGGCAAGCATTCAAGATGTACTGAGCCAGTGGATTGAGCAATACGGAGATAATTTTACTGATTTTGCTCAGCATCATGTTTTTCAGCTTAACGACACTCATCCTAGTATTGCCGTGGCAGAGCTGATGCGAATTTTAGTTGACGACCATGAACTCGACTGGGATCAGGCATGGAACATCACAACCAAAACCATGGCTTATACAAATCACACTTTATTGCCGGAGGCATTAGAGAAGTGGTCAGTGGGGTTATTTGCTAAATTATTACCACGTATTTTAGAAATTATTTTTGAAATTAATGCCCGTTTCTTAGCAGAGGTTGCAAGGCATTGGCCGGGTGATGTGCAAAAGCAACGAGACTTATCATTAATTGAAGAGGGCGAAGAGCCGCAAATTCGCATGGCTTTTTTAGCCATTGTTGGTAGTTATTCAGTCAATGGCGTAGCCGCACTGCATACCCAGTTATTAACTGCGGGTTTGTTTAAAGATTTTTACTCATTATGGCCTGAAAAGTTTAATAACAAAACCAATGGGGTGACACCAAGGCGTTGGCTTGCTTATTGTAATCCGGGTCTGAGCCATATTATTAGCGAGAAAATAGGAAAAGACTGGGTAGGCGACTTTGCAAAAATTAGCCAATTACGTCGTTTTTATGATGATCCTCAATTGCACGTAACATGGCAGCAGGCAAAACGGCAAAACAAGCAGCGTTTAGTCGATTTAGTAAAGCAAAAGTGTGGCGTTGAGTTTGACGTAAATATGCTATTTGATGTGCAGGTAAAGCGTATTCATGAATATAAGCGCCAGTTACTCAATGTGCTACATGTTATTCATTTATACGACCGCATTCGTCGTGGCGATACACAAGGCATGGTACCTCGGTGTGTATTACTCGGAGGTAAAGCCGCACCTGGTTATATGATGGCGAAGAAAATTATTAAACTGATTAATAATGTTGCTGAGGTGATCAACAAAGACCCTGAAGTATCGATGTTTTTAAGAGTTGCCTTTTTACCAAATTACAATGTGACCGCCATGGAAACTATATGTCCTGCAACAGATTTGTCGGAGCAAGTTTCTACAGCAGGTAAAGAAGCATCCGGTACCGGCAACATGAAGTTTATGATGAATGGTGCGCTCACAATAGGCACGTTAGATGGCGCGAATATTGAAATCCGCGATGCAGTAGGAGCTGAAAACTTCTTCTTATTTGGCGCACAAGCCGAGCATATTGACGAAATTAAAGCGCATTATAATCCCAGTGAAATTATTGCGAATAATCCAGATCTAAATAACGTGATGCATCTCCTCGAAAGTGGTCATTTTAATCTATTTGAACCAGGCTTATTTGATGATGTGATTAACTGCATTAAAAGCAAAGACGATGCGTGGCTAACTGCACATGACTTTGCCAGTTACATTTCAGCGCAGCGTGAAGTGGATAAAGCGTACGCTGATCAAACCTACTGGACTCAAATGAGTATTTTAAATACCGCGGCCAGTGGCTTATTTTCTAGTGACAGAACGATTGGTCAATATTGTGATGACATATGGCATTTAACCCCACTAGATACTACACACCAAATAGTTAAAACGAACACTGACAGCTGACACTAAACGGAGAGAGTAATATGCCCAGTTATGCAAATCGCTATATAAGTAATTTAACCAGAGACACCTATGCACTGATTCTAGCCGGCGGACGAGGTTCTCGTCTGCATGAGCTAACAGACTGGCGAGCAAAACCAGCCGTTTATTTTGGCGGTAAGCACCGTATTATTGATTTTCCACTATCAAATTGTATTAACTCTGGTGTAAGGCGAGTAGGGATTGCAACGCAATATAAATCTCACTCGCTGATACGCCATGTGCATCGTGCATGGGGACACTTTAAAAAGGAGTTAGGCGAGTCAGTTGAGATTTTACCTGCATCACAGCGCCATGGTGATGAATGGTATTGCGGTACTGCCGATGCGGTATTTCAAAATATGGATATTATTCGTCATGAACTACCTAAATATGTAATGATTTTGTCAGGCGATCATGTGTATCGTATGGATTACGGCGGTTTATTAGCAAAGCATGTAGAAAATGGTGCCGATATGACCGTGTGCTGTTTAGAAGTCGCGGTTGAAGAAGCAGCAGGCACCTTTGGTGTAATGACCGTTGATCAAGAAAATCGAGTGCGGCGATTCGACGAAAAACCAGCCGAACCTACCTCTGTGCCTGGTAAACCTGGTACATGCTTAGCGTCAATGGGTAATTACGTATTCAATACTGAGTTTTTATTTGAGCAATTACAAAAAGATTCACAAACCGAAGGCTCAGGACGTGATTTTGGCCATGACATTATTCCTGCCATTATCGAAGAGCATAATGTGTTTGCTTACCCATTTAGAGATCCTGCACAAGTAGGGCAACCTTATTGGCGCGATGTAGGGACTTTAGATTCATTTTGGGAAGCGAACATGGAGTTGGTTATGCCTGAGCCTCAATTGGATTTGTACGACCCTACTTGGCCAATTTGGACATACCAAGAGCAGCTTCCTCCAGCTAAGTTTATTTTTGATGATGACGATCGTCGAGGTATGGCTGTTGATTCAACCGTATCGGGCGGCTGTATTATTTCAGGTTCATTAGTGAGAAAGTCATTACTGTTTTCTAATGTACATATTCGCTCATATTGTACTATTGAAGAGTCGGTTATTTTACCCGGTGTTATAGTTAACCGTGGGTGTAAAATTAAACGTGCCATTATTGATAGAAGCTGTGAGATCCCCCCAGGATTAGAAATTGGTTATGATCGTAAAACAGACGAAGCCAATGGTTTTAGAGTATCTAAAAAGGGAATTGTTTTGGTAACCCGCGAGATGCTGACAAAGTTAGACACTAAGTTAAATCAATAATTAAATAGCAAGGCGAAAGCCTTGCAGCTAACTATAAGAGTAAATAAATGCATGTATTAATGGTTGCCGCAGAAAATGATGCGTTACCTAATGCCAAAGTCGGTGGTGTTGCCGATGTCATACGTGATGTACCTAAAGCGTTAGCAACACAGGGACTAACGATTGATGTGGCTATTCCTGATTATGGTTTTGAATTGGGTGAGCGCCGTTTTATTGGTGAAGTAAACGTTGCGTTCAATTCAGCCTCTCACGTTTTATCGCTGTTTGAAATTCCACAAACGCAAAATGCAGTGAGGCAAATAGTAATAAGCCACCCTTTGTTCAGCCAATCACATAGTGTGTATTGCAACGATGATGACAATCGTCCATTTGCTACTGATGCGAGTAAGTTTGCACTGTTTAATGCCGCGATTTGTGAAGCGCTTTTACAAGGGGTATTAAAACAACCAAACACGTTACATTTACACGACTGGCACAGTGCTTGTGTGGCAGTGTTACTAAAATTTGAGCCTCGCTATCGTAAACTTGCTAAGCTGCGCTTGGTGTACACTGTTCATAACTTAGCCTTACAAGGTATTCGCCCTTTTAAAGACGATGACTCTAGCTTAGAAGCGTGGTTTCCCTCATTAAGTTATGATGGTCAATTGCTTTGTGATCCCCGTTACCCTCATTGTTTTAACCCCATGCGCAGTGCTATTAATTTAGCCGATAAAGTACATGTGGTTTCACCCAGTTATAGCCAAGAAGTGCAGATAGCGAGTAACAATGCAGGCGGTTTTTTTGGTGGTGAAGGACTCGAGCGTGACTTACAACAAGCGGCTGAGCAGGGCAAGCTGATTGGGATACTCAACGGCTGTGATTACACAACTCAACACCCGAAGCAGGCAACGCTTAGCGAGCTTTTAGAGCAGATAGAAGCTACGCTTTTTAGTTGGATGGCAAAAAACGTACACTTAGACAGCAGCCACTATATTGCTCACCAACGTGTTTTACAATTTATGGCATCAGAGCTGCAAGGGCCTTTAGTGAGCAGTGTAGGGCGGCTCACCGAGCAAAAAGTATTGCTGCTGTGCCAGCCACACAACAATAGTTTAACTATTGATGAGGTATGCAAGGTTATAAACCAATATAATGGTCGCTTGATTGTATTGGGCTCGGGCGATAAAAAACTAGAACAATTATTTACCACTGCGATGGCACGAAATAGCAATTTATTGTTTTTAAAAGGTTATGGCCAAGGTGTTGGTGATTTAATGTATCAACTAGGGGACTTATTTTTAATGCCTAGCTCTTTTGAGCCGTGTGGCATTAGCCAAATGCTGGCAATGCGAGCAGGTCAGCCTTGTCTTGTGCACAGTGTTGGCGGCTTAAAAGATACAGTTGAGCATAATGTGACTGGTTTTAGTTTTACTGGTGATACCTTATTGGCTCAGGCAGAGGCATTTTTAGTTTGTTTATCTGAGGCTTTGAGTGTAAAACAAACTAATCCTAAAGAATGGCAAGCAATAAAAAATAGCGCTAAGCATGCGCGCTTTGGCTGGGATGACGTCATAACTGATTATATTACATACTTATATTAAAAAATTTATTAAAGTTCAGTGACATCCGATCCTATTTACGCTTTAATTACTTAGTCTGGTGAAAATATAATAAAGTAGGTAATGTGTCGGTATTTGTTGCAAGGCAAGCAATTCTCAATCGAAATCAAAACGTAGTAGCTTATGAACTACTTTTTCGCAATAGTTCTGAGAACTGCTTTCCTGGTGTATCTGATGGTCAAGCTACAGCAAGGCTTATCATGGAAAACCAGCTAAACTTAGGTACCCGCCATATTACATCGGGTAAAAAAGCGCTGATCAATATTGGTCCTGAGTCCTTAAAGCTTGATTTATGTGATTTCTTACCCTGTAAAGATGTGGTTATTGAATTACTCGAAACCATAGAACCCACCGACGATACTTACGAGCTATGTCGCAAGTTATTCCATAGCAACTATAAGTTAGCCCTAGATGATTTTGTTTACTCACCACAGTGGGAGCGCTTTTTAAAACTGGTCAACTTAATTAAATTTGATATTCGACTTACTCCTCTTGCCGAAATCCCTCTGGTAGTTAATAAACTTAAAAAATATAAAAATATTAAGCTATTAGCTGAAAAAATAGAAACCGATGAAGAGTATAAATTAGCTCGTCAAATGGGGTTTGATTATTTCCAAGGTTATTATTTTGCGCGTCCAGTAATGATAGAGCAAAAAGATATTCATTATAATTATGGGCTGGTCATTGCCATTTACTCAGAAGTAATGAAACCAGACCCTGACATTAAAGTGATCACTGGTTTATTCGAGCTTGATGCGGCACTGGCTTATAAGCTACTGCGTTTATTAAATAGTGGTATATTTCCGCTGCAAAGCCAAATATCATCATTAAAACAAGCGCTGGTATATTTAGGTCAAGCGCGTTTAAAAAAGTTTGTGAGCCTAATTGTTACAGCACACACAGTGCGTGATAAGCCGATAGAGCTTATGCAAATGTGTGTTATTCGCGCTCGCTTTTGTGAATTAATAGCCAGTAAAGTCGCCAAACAAGTACAAGGTGAGGCATTTTTAACTGGGCTGTTTTCTCTTCTTGATGCTATTTTAGATAAGCCAATGGACTTGTTGGTTGATAAACTGCCATTCCCAGATGAAATTAAAGCGGCACTAACCGGCGAGAAAAATGATTTATATTATATCCTTGAAACGGTAAAAGCTTACGAAACGGGAAGCTGGTGGGCGCTTGAGAAAGCGGTATCACTCATTAATTTAGACAGTGCTTTTTTACCAAAATTATACAAACAAGCTGTAAAATGGGCCGATAGCTACAAAGATAATATTTAAAGGGATAGAGTTTGCGTAATTATAATATGGATTTTATAAGGGGCATAGCAGTACTTGGCCTGGTATTTATTAACTGCTATTCCTTCGCAATTTTTGAACTCAATTACACTCCACTCACCACACCTCCGGCTAGCGATAATTTTTTACACACCTTAAGCCTTATATTTGTTGAAGGGCGGTTTCGCACATTATTTACGTTATTATTTGGTGCTGGTCTTTATATTCAGTTCCAGCGACAGCAATGTATTGAGCCATTAAAAAAACGCCTATATTGGCTTATTGTGTTTGGTTTAATACATGGGCTTTTACTGTGGGCGGGTGACATTTTGTTTTTATATGGGGTGTCAGCACTACTGGTAATACGCTATTTAGATTACACGGACGAAGAGCTTAAAAACAAAGCGGCCTTTTTTACTTTTATCGCTTTACTTGCCACAGCAATGTTTATGTTAGGGCTTAATGAAGAACCACTCTATAGGGATTCTCCCGAGTTTTACCAGATATATAATAGTTATTACCAAAGTATTGGTGCGCATTTTAGCCAAAATATAACAATGAGCATTTATATGTTGCTAACAGTGCCTATTTTATTACTGTGGGCAAGTGCTGGCTTTATGCTAATTGGTATTGTTGCCTACAAATGTAATGTGTTTAGTGATGGATTTAGCAGGTCGGGGCTAATTAAACTTGCTGTGTTAAGTGTGTTGCTGACTAGCTTACGATTAGTCTTAGAGTCATATGAACAAGGTATTGGTTATGCGTTACAAGAGCCTGTTAATGAACTGGCTGCTTTATGTGTGGCGCTGCTTTATATTCATTTAATCGTCAAACTATGCAATAACAGCGCGCAAATAGGGGGGCTCATTCAACACGTAGGGCGGTTAGCGTTTACTTTATACATAAGCCAAACCATTATGCAGTTATTATTGTTTAAAGTGCTTTTCCCTCAGTGGGCGCTTAGTTTTAACCGCATTGATTATTGGCTTGTTGCTATTTGCTTAGTGGTTGTACAGCTTATGTTTACTGCACTCTACTGTCGTTATTTTAAGCAAGGGCCTCTTGAATACCTATGGCGTAAATTAGCGCAAATTAAGCGCGAAAAAATAGCTTGAGTAGTTTAAACTATGCGCCTTTATATTTAAGAAGATTTGCCATATGACAGACTTAAAGCGTTTAAATAAATTTATTAGTGAGACAGGGTTTTGCTCACGCCGCGAAGCCGATAAATATATTGAGCAAGGTCGTGTTACTGTTAATGGTGAATTACCCGAAATGGGTGTTAAAGTCGCACAAAGCGATGTGGTATTGGTTGATGGTAAGCCATTAAAAGCGCCACCAAAACGGGTTTACATTGCTTACAATAAACCAGTAGGTATTACCTGTACCACAGAACGAAAAATTCAAAGTAATATTGTAAAAGCGGTTAATTATCCTGACCGTATCTTTCCTATTGGTCGCTTGGATAGGCCCTCAGAGGGGTTGATTTTTTTAACCAACGAAGGCGACATCGTTAATAAAATCCTTCGTGCTGGCAATAACCACGAAAAAGAATACGTGGTTACTGTAGATAAACCACTTAATCGTCAGTTTGTGAATAAAATGGCAAACGGTATTCCTATTTTAGATACCGTGACCAAAAAATGTAAAGTGACGCAAACGGGTGCCCAGCAATTCACTATTATTTTAACTCAAGGATTAAATCGTCAAATCCGTCGTATGTGTGAATATTTAGGCTACGAAGTGGTTACATTAAAGCGTGTGCGTATTATGAATGTAACCCTTAAAGGGTTGAAGGTTGGGCAGTGGCGACATTTAAGTGACGCAGAAATGGCGGTTATTAACGATTCGATTGCTGATTCAGGGAAAACGCAAGAGCATTCGCTGTATGACGATAGTACATCGAATAATAACGTTGGGCTAACCACAAGCAACCAAGCAAAATCAGTGCATAAGCGTGAGTATCAAGGTGACAAGCCTCGAGGTACAAAGAACAGCGAACAACATAAGCAAGCCAACAAAAGCAGTCGTAATACGCCTTATCAGAAACGTTCAACCACCTATGTTGGTAAATCAAATGCCAACAAAGCCAATTCCGCATCAGGAACTAAAGCGAAGAGCAGTGGCACGTTAAGCTTAAAAAAGTAATTAAGTTGGTATAAACCAAGCAAATAAAAAACGCAGCCTAGGCTGCGTTTTTTATTAATTATTAAGACTGTTTAGGGTAGTCAATTCTAAATACCATAGTGTATAAAACCGGCACCACAATTAGAGTAAGTATGGTGGCAAAGCCTAAGCCAAACATTATAGTGACCGCCATCGACTGAAAGAATACGTCAAACAATAATGGGATCATACCAAGTATTGTGGTGATAGCGGCCATAGCAACAGGGCGGACGCGGCTTACGCCTGAATCAAACACTGCTTGATAGGGTGATTTACCCTCGCTAAGCTCTAAGTTTATTTGGTCGACCAAAACAATGCCGTTTTTAATTAACATACCACTTAAGCTTAATAACCCAAGTAGGCCCATAAAGCTAAACGGTGCATTCATTGCTAATAAACCGCCACTTACACCAATAATTGCCAATGGCACTGTAGCCCAAATTACAATAGGTTGTTTTAGAGAGTTGAAAAGTAAAACAGTAATAGCAAACATAGCTAAATAGCCAAGGGGTAAAGAGCCGAATATTGCTTTTTGAGCCTTACTAGATGATTCATATTCTCCGCCCCATTCTAAAGAGTAGCCATGCGGTAACTTGATAGATTCAATAGGGCCTCGTACTCTAGCAAACAATTTAGCGGCTGTTTCGTCGCCCAATACATTTTGATCGGCCATTATTGTAATTGTTCGCTTTCTATCGCGACGCATTATTAGGCTATCTTCCCATTCAACTATAAACTCATCAACGACTTGTGTTACCGGTACAAATACACCTAAAACAGGGCTGTATATTTGCAAGTCATGAACGCTGTCTACATTAAGGCGCTCACTCGCAGGTGAGCGAGCAATAATAGGTAAAAGCTGGGTTCCATCACGATATACACCGACTTGTTTACCCGAAAGACTTGTAAGCAGCACATCATCCAGGTCTGATTTACTGATTCCTAAACGTCGCGCTTTTTGCTCGTTAAACTGTGGGCGAATCATTTTAGTACGTGCACGCCAATCATTTCGAATATTAAACGCACCATCGTCTTGCGCCATAAGCTTTTCCGCTTCAGCTGCAAGTTTTCTAAGAATAACAGGATCTGGACCGGTAAAACGCGCTTCAATTTTTGCATCAGTTGAAGGGCCAATTTCCATTGGCTTTATTTTTAGCTCTGCAGATAGCGCTGAGTTTTGTGAATA
The DNA here is from genome assembly GCF_005887255.1 of Pseudoalteromonas sp. S1609. GTDB lineage: Bacteria > Pseudomonadota > Gammaproteobacteria > Enterobacterales > Alteromonadaceae > Pseudoalteromonas. The sequence continues at coordinate 107,799 of NZ_PNDJ01000043.1, forward strand.
ATCACGTACTTTTTGCATGACTACCGCAACAGCTTCACGGTCTTTTACTCTTATAATAAGTTGTCCATAAGACGAGTAAGACTTTTGAGGTGCATAAGTAAGCATAAAGCGCGGCGCACCTTGGCCTGTTGTGCTGGTTACTTCTTCAACAAGTTCTTCTTTTTGCAAATAGCGTTCAAGTTTCTTTATACCATCTATTGTTGCGCGTATATCTGAGCCTTGTTGTTGCCAGTAATCTACGTAAAACATAGGTGTGTTAGAGGCCGGAAAAAACGACTGCTTAACCGAACCAAAACCAACGACAGCGCTGCAAAGTAATACTACCATGAGGATCATTGTTGATTTACGATAATGCATTGCTAAATCTAAGAGTGTTTTATAACCTGTAAAAATAAATCCTTTATATGGATCGTTATCTGAATCGTCTTCGGTATCTTTTGCTTTTTTAAACTCATTTTCTGAAAACATTAGATTTGCAAAAAATGGCGTTAAGGTAATAGCGGTTATCCAGCTGAGTAACAAGGATATAAATAACACCCAAAATAAGCTGCCGGCAAACTCACCCGTTGCATCAGAACTCAAACCAATTGGTGCAAACGCAGTTATACCTATAATGGTTGCACCTAATAATGGCCACTTGGTCTGTTCTACAATATTTATAGCGGCTTTGAGTTTGGTTTGACCCCGTTTTAAGTTAATTAAAATACCTTCAGTCACCACAATAGCGTTATCTACTAACATACCAAGCGCGATGATCAGTGCACCTAATGATATACGTTGCAAGTCTATGGCGAACAACTTCATAAAAATAAAGGTGCCTAAAACAGTTAGTAATAAAATACCACCAATTAAAATGCCACTTTTAATGCCCATAAAAATAAGCAAAACAACAATGACGATTGCAATAGCTTCTAGCAAGCTTATAATAAATCCGTCAACTGAGGTCTCTACTTCTTTTGGTTGGTTATAGACAGCATTAACGTCAATACCATGGGGACGCTGGTACTCAAGTTCTGCTAAATGAGCATCTATACGTTTACCCACGTCAACCACATTAACGCCATTCATAAACGACACACCAATTAATAGTGCTTGCTCAGAATTGTATCTAATAACATTTGTAGGTACTTCAGCGTATTCTCTAAATACTTCAGCAACATCACCTAAGTAAATAAGCTCGCTGGCACCTGGTTTAGAAATTAGTAGTGTTTCAAGTTCTTTAACATCTTTAAATTCGCCAGTAGGGTGAAAACGAATTGATTCGTCGCCCACTCTTATTTTTCCTGCGTTAGATACCGTGTTTTGAGATTGTAACAAAGCAAATATATGGCTAGGTGCTATACCAAGTTGGGCTAATTTACGGGTAGATATTTCTACCATTACTTGCGGCTGTTGTTCACCTGCAATAGTAACTTTACTCACCCCTTTAACTAATACCAATTCACGTTTTAAATAATCGGTGTAGTCTTTTAGCTCATCGTAAGAATAGCCGTCACCAATAACTGAATATAAAACACCATATACATCGCCAAAGTCATCTAAAATGGTGCTTGGGTATACCCCACTAGGTAGCGATGGCGAAAGGTCATTAATTTTACGACGCATTTCATCCCAAATTTGGCGAAGTTGTTCTTTTCGGTAGGTGCTCTTCATTTCTACGGCTATTTGAGATTTGCCATTTGACGAAATAGACGTGACATGATCAACATACGGTAATTGTTGAATTGCATTTTCTAGAGGAAACGTGACTTCTTCTTCAACCTGTTGCGGCGAAGCACCAGGGTACATGGTAATAACCATAGCTTGCTTTAAAGTAAACTCCGGATCCTCTAGTTGGCCTAAATCAAAATAAGATACACTTCCGCCAATTAAAAGCAGCAGTGCAAACATCCAACTAATTACTTTTTTTTCTATGGAAAGTTGTGCAAAGCTCATAATTATAAGCCTCGCTCTTTATTCCATGGGCGAACTTTCATGCCTTCTTCTATTGAATGCACACCAGCAGACACCACAACTTGGCCTTCTTTTATGCCGCTAAGTACTTCTATGCCATCGTGGTGTAATTGGCCAACTTCAACAGCTTGCTTATGAACTTGACCCGTTTGCTCATCGTAAAGCCAAACATAGGCATTATTGTTAATCGCTTTTTGGGGATCAGAAAAAACCGACTCAATAGGCAATATGGTATAAGCAACCTGCGAGCGAGTTACTTTACTTAAATCAATTAAAACACGGCCAGTCATACCGGCTAGCAAGTTAAAATCATCAGGAACTGGTAACGAAAATACAACTTTATAGGTAAGTGTTGCAGGGTCGGCTTGGGTGTCCCACTCTTTAATGTCGAGGGTGTATTCTTTATCTTCAAAACCATCAAATTTAACTGTTGGATGGTAATCAGTGCCTTTTTTAAAACGCGCCACTATTTTTTCAGGAACCTGAATTTCTACGTCCATCAAATCGCGAGTTTCTAGGCGTAAAATATTTTGCTTTGCCTGAATGTTTTCAAAGTTTTTTACAAATACCTTTGCAACGGTACCAGCAAATGGCGCACGCAACTCGCTGTATTCGAGGTTGGTTTCAGCGATTTTAAAAGCCGATTCGGCAATTTGCATATTTGCTAAAGCTTGGTCTAACTCAGATTGGCTAGTGATTTTCTTTTCAAATAGCTGTTCTATTCTGCTCAATTGCGACTTTGCCAACTCATAACGTGCCTTTCGTTCATCAAACTGCAGTTGAAAATCTTCAGGGTCTAATTTTGCTAATAAATCCCCTTTTTCAACATGTTCGCCAGCAAGAACCGGAAACTCTATAAGTTCACCGTTTACTCTAAATGCAAGGTACGATCCCTGGTTTGCAACTACCTCAGCCGGAAAACTACGAATATTAATTTGTGAGTCGTGACCTATAGTGAAAAGTTTAACAGGGCGAATAGGCTCTTCTTTAACCTGTTGCTCTGGTTCAGAACAAGCGATTAAGCTAAGTAAGGTCGTCGTTAATAAACATAGACGAAAGAGTTTCATGTTGTCTCCGTTGCAATATTGGCAAATTAATTAAGTGCAGAATACGCTGCAAACATATAAAATAAAATTCATTAAATCTTACAGACTTAATAAGTTTTATTTATGATGTTTTTAGGTACAATATGAAGCTGAATCAATTAGTAATTTTAGATGCCATAGTACAAAGCGAAAGCTTGAGCGGGGCTGCTCAAAAGCTTCATAAAACGCAGCCTGCGTTAACGCTAGCGATTAAAAACTTAGAATCGCAAATAGGGTTTGAACTTTTAGACAGAACTAAATATAGGTTACAACTTACTGAAAAAGGGCGCATCTTCCATCGTGAAGCGCAACAGCTACTGCATGCAAATGACGAGCTTGCAAAACTGGCGGAAGAGCTCTCATTAGGTAATGAGCCGCAATATAAAATTTGTTATGAGCAGCTTTGCCATAAGCAAAGTTACAACCAGATCATAAGTAATACTTTTAAACAGTTTACCAGCACCGAGTTTTGTATTAGTAGCGGCAAACGATTTGTATCGTTAGAGCAAGTAAATAATGGACAAGCAGAGCTAGGCATTGGTCCGTGGTTTGATTTATTTCATGCCACTGGCGATTTAGAAAGTTTGCCCATAGGTAAGCTCGATATTGGGATAGTAAGCGCAAAAGGGGTTTTACCAAAACAGCTCACTTATAATCAACTACAAAACTACCCCTGCTTAGCGATGTTTGAAAGCGATTTAAGTATAGACAGTGAAAGGCTTTCATATTCCAAAGGGTCAGCAATGATGAAAATAGACGATGTAGCTACCTTAAAATCGTTTTTACTCTCAGGGGCTGGTTGGGCAATGATGAGCTTAGATCATTGCAGACCTGAAATAAAAGCAGGTTTATTACAAGAAATCATTATTACCGACCGTGAGCATAAATTTAGCGCACAAATAAGAGCGTTTAGGCAACACGCTATTCACCATGGTCCAGTGGCGCGTACTGTATGGAACCAATTTAAACAACTAAGCAAGGCATACGCTAATAAAAATGGATATTGATAAACACACTGTAATTTATACTATCATAGCGAGTATACCCAAAGGTTGTGTTGCCAGTTATGGCCAAGTAGCTGCCCTTGCGGGTTATCCTAATAATGCTAGGTTGGTAGGTCGTTTATTAAAAGAGATGCCAAAAGGTTCGACGATCCCTTGGCATCGAGTGGTTAATAGCCAAGGTAAAATATCATTTCCCGAAGGAAGTGATAAATACCAAGAACAACGACAAAAGCTGTTATTAGAAGGTGTTAATTTTAAGAATAATAAAGTGAATATGCGCGAGTGTAGGTGGGAGTGATATAACTACTCTCGGCAGATAAGTTCCCGTGTAGGTCGGATAAGCGAAGCGCCATCCGACAAAGAAAAATGGCCTTGCCAATAACTCTCAATATTTTATGTTGTCGAGAAGCCAGAGAGTGCCATGAGCGGATTTTAAAGGCGTGTATCTGAAACTCTGTTGGGTGGCGCCTTCGGCTTAACCAATCTACCTTTTAATGTAGGTTGGACAAGTGGCGGAGCAACGCCATCCAACAAAAATAATGAATTTACCAGAAACAAACCAATTTACCCGTTAGCGATATAAATAACTGATTTGTACTGTAAGTTAAGTCACTCTATATCGACTATCGACTATCGACTATCGACTGGGTGCCTATAGCAGACACTGGTAACGCCTTGTTATACGCCGAATAAAGCTATCTTAAAATTTTTATAGCTTCGTCAAGCTGAACATCTATTCCGCTTTCAATATTGTTCACATTAAGAAATACAAATTCATGATCTATAGGCAATCCAATGCTTTCATAATTTTCCCCATGATAATTAAGATACCTTTCATTTGATAATGTAATTCCCCAACCATTAGGCAAAGCTTTTGTTAACGCATCGCTAAAAGCCCCGTAGCTTCTTTCGCCAATAAAAGTAACGTCCCCTCTTGCTTGTAGACCTAAAAGAAATACCTCAGCCGCACTAGGTGTTTTTTGACTAGTTAAAACAACAATGCTCCCAGTGTAATTATCAATTTTTGACGGAGTGACAACAATTTGTTGAAGTTCACTGTAGCCTGTCGATATTTTGAACTGTTTTCCCCCCAAGGTTAATTCTGAATCTACTAAGTAAGATAAAATAGAAAATGCCACTAAGTCACTTCCACCCATACTAAAACGTAAGTCAATAATTAAACCTTTGGTCTGTTTGATGATAGGCGTAAATAGCTCCATAACCTCTTCTGTTGCTTTGACATCATTATTTGAGAAACCATCAAAGTTACTTATTTTTAAATAGGCAACATTTTGAAGTGTTTTTGCGAAGGTAAAATTTTCGTAATATTGAAGAGTGGAATAGTTTTTATCAATGTAATTATTAATGTTTTTCTGAGACTTTTCAATCAATTCTGTATGTAACTCCCAGTAAGTTGAGTATTCAGGGGGGTTTACAGAGTGCGCTTTTAATTCATCCCAAAATGACCACTTCCTTGGTGGGTAATGTGAAAGCCTATCAAGTTTTTTATTTAGTAATATAGCATGACCGTCGCGTAACTCTTTAAGAAAGTCATCTATGATACTTAACAGGTCATTCTGAGTAGTTTTTGAGGTTATTTTCTTTTGCCAAAATTTTCTCTGCTCAACCCAATTAATATTTTTATCTTTTGAAAATGCATAATGTTCTTCAAAATTATTCATTAGAACGTCAAGAACAATACTGGCATTAAATTCATAGTTTTTGTCTTTTATACTAACAATTTTTTTTGATTGGCATTGAGCAGGTAAGCTATCTAATTTTGTTAGTTTTAACGGAAATAAACCACCAAAGTTAAGCAAGAGAGTCTCTTTATTCACTTTTTGTGTTTCTTCAATGAACGAAATTTGTTCAAACTCATCGGTGATAAGGTGGTTTTCCAAACAATGCTTAGTTGTTAAATCAAAGGCTGTGGTTTTATTGTCCACAGTATGAAAAACGTAACCATAACCTTGGGTTTTCCAAGTTGTTTCTGTGGAGTTCGCAGAATTAATGGTACAAAATACGGTGAGTAGAAATAATAAAATCCCTTTATTCAAAGTTTACTCCCAATAGTGAATCACAACCAAACTAGATTAAGCGTATAGCAGCTTTATCAGGGGACACTTCCCTATTTTAGCGCGAAAACGTCCTTATTTTGTGAACTTATATTAATAGCAAATAGTGTAAGCTATTGCCATCTTTAATAGCATGTTTACTGTAGCTTATTTAAACATGCAAAAAAGAATAAAGAGTCCTCTTGCCAAGCTGATTACGATTCACCTGAATGACTATAGTTCACTCAAAGTTTAACTTCGTAAAAGTGCCAAGAGCAGACATTAGTGACGCTCGCAACACCAGAAAATTTGGAACGTAAGGTAAAATTTTTCCGAGTGTTTGCACTTGTTAGGGTTCATCATCGCCGAACTTGCTTCTAATTAAATCAACAATATCATTTTCGATGTCTTTTAATGATGATTAAACCGGCCGCCTAATGGCTTCATGCTGTTTAAAACCAAAATGAAGTATTTTTCATTCGCTTTGATTTTGAATGCCTCTTTTATCCCAACTCTTTTCTGTCACAGCCTCATACTTGCAAAAGACTGTAAGCTCTGTAGTGGTTCAGCAACTTTTTTAGTAGAAAAGTCGTTACAGCCAGTAAGTAAGAGTGCGGTTACTAAAGCAATGTATTTTACTTTCGTACTTTTTATCATTGGCAATATACCTTTATTGATTAACGTAATAAGTACACAAGAGCTTAAGGTATGAATTTTCAAAAGTACGTAAAGGCGTGCAAGCAAAAATATAGGTTTGTAAGGGTAATCCCCGGAAAAATAATAGTGGACTTCTCGGTTTGCATACCCAACCTTTGCATGCACTGCGTTTTAGGCTTCTAAAAAACCACTTCATTGGCGCATTATCCTAAGAGTTTCCACGACGATTCATACTTTGTGTAACTTTACAGCCTCATAAACTTTGGTGGTACTTCAAACTCGTATAAAGGCTGACTTGGTTTGAGTAAAATATCAATCCACTAGGCCTGCCTCCGGATTAAAATCAAGACTATGCAGTAACCGTTATTTACTTGACGATTTAGTAGCTGTTTCATATTGACGACTATTAGCATCGATACAAGGCTAATATTAATCTTAATGCTTATTATATTTCCGTCGCTATCTTAATCAAAATGGGGCTATGATCTACTCGTGTGTCAGTGCCGCAGCCTATCGTTCTCCCTTGATTATCCATTCCAATATCACACCAAATATTATCTAGTACTTTTAATTTTTTAATATGCCAATCCAGCGGCAAATCTCGAGCCAATATATAATCAATCCGGCTTTTATCGTAATATGTATGACCCGGTCTATCATCAATGTTTGGGTATTTCTCCCGCCATAAATCAATAAAGCCCTGGTCAAAAAACACCTGCATTTCGCCGCGCTCTGGATCGGTATTCCCCGATGGATTATCTCTATCAGCATTAAAATCACCGACCAATATAACAGGAGCAGAGTCAGAAACATGGTGATTAATAAGCTCTGCAATTGTTTCAAAATCACTGAGTCTTGTTGTATCAGTGGGACTTGTTACAAATGCGGTATGTGCAGACCAAATCCATACAGGTTTGTCATTAATTAAGTACTTTGCCCCTAAAACAGTTCGGCCGTGTATCTCTCTAATTATTTTATCAGAGAGTGTTTTGAATTTGCTCGCTAACCCAATTCCATAGCTACCAGCAGAGCCTTCTCCACGTCCTGGGTATGCCTTATTTTCTGCACACCACATTTTTTGTATATCAAAATCAATATTAGGGCGTAATAGATGATAAAAACCAGAGCCACAGCGCTTAACTTCTTGTAAAGCAACAATATCAGGCTTATAAGAAAGCAGCTGCTCCCTAACTTGTAAAAATGGATAATTATTTTTCTGTCCCATTTCCCATGCATTCCAATTTATAAGCGTAAATTCTTTCTTATGAATCTCACAGGCTATTTGATTTGCTAAGCCATAAAAAGGAATTAATAACATGATTAGTATCGAGAATAATTTATATTGTTTTATCATTTTTTATCCTTAACTTTGGTGATATTGGAAGCACTTTTAATACAAATTGCTACAAAATAGACTATTACCCTATGTCGTTGTTATGACAACAATATGATTGAGACAATAAAATGTGTGAAGTTTAATTGGTTATTAAAAATTTAATACCAAACTTGCTTATGTATGGGGTCTTTTAAATTCGTTGAATTGCTAGAAATTTTGCCGGTTGGTATGTAAGTAGGGGTCATAATTGGTAGGGGTTTGGTGCTTAAAATACCTCGTAATAGCGGCGCTTTGAAAAATAATTAAGTTATTAGGGGTAGCTAAACTCACTGCCACTTTTTTAGCACGAAATTAGTAAACACTTGACCACGGGCTTTTACTTGCTGTTACTTTAAGATATTTAAAGCGAAAAAAACAAAAATGGTCTAAACCATCATTTTGAACATTGGTACAACCTACGGATGCACCATTTAGAAACTTTCTAATAATCAGTTTAAGTACTACTTCTGCAGCGAAAAACAAGTATATCGCTGTAAGTTACATTTTTTGAAATTAACCAGCCTAATATACATAATTACTGATCGAAATGTAATGGCTTACACACCCACCAATAACAAAAAGGTGCCAAATAGCATGGCTATATTGAGTACTTTTTGCACTGTAAAAAATAGTACCTACACTATAGAATAAGCCGCCAGCTAATAGCCAATAAAGTGCATTGATAGGCACGTTTAAATAAAGCGGATACACGATGGCTAATGCAAACCATCCCATTAATAAATAAGTAGCCAGTGAAACTTTTTTATTGCCATTTTTAACCAATAGCTTATAAGCGATGCCTGCAAACGCTACTGTCCAAATAAAGGCTAAGGTAGCCCAAGACCAGAGCCCAGATAACGACAGCAACAAAAAGGGCGTGTAGGTGCCTGCAATCAGTAAATAGATGGCGCAATGATCACATTTTTTGTAAAACGCTCTCAATCTTGGGCGCACACTGGCGTGATAAAGCGTTGAAGATAAAAATAAAATAAACAAGCTACTGCCGTATATCAGAGTACTGGCATAGCTTTTCACACTATTAGTTTGTTTAACTAAATCCCAAAAAACAAAAGCAGCAAATACAATGCCTAAGGCATGACTAATAACATTTAACAGCTCTTCTTTTTTAGAATAGGGAGCTTCAAAAGACATAACAGATCCTACCACTTTGCGAATGAATTTTAGTGTACATGTGTACGCTGAAATTTTCAAATACGAAACAAAGTCATTAATTTACTGAACATTAACAAACACACTATTATTTGGTTTTATTTTAAAATTAATTGGTCAAATTTACTAACCTAGATTTTGTGGATTTCTTTTTTATTAATTTATTTCATTTTAAAACAATGGCTTACAAAGTTTATTCATTATGGCATAGCCCTTGATTGTAACTAAGCGTACTAACCAATAAACAAACAAGGAATACTATTATGAACACTTCAATCAACATCACAATCGCAAGCTTACTTGTATTAGGTTCAACTAACGTTAACGCTACAGAAGTCGATTTAAATATTACAGATATGCTAACTAACACTGTGTCTACTTATGTGTCACAGGCAAGCAATGAACTTGAAAAGTCAGTAAAAGAAGCCGTTTCTTTTGATGCACAGGTTATTCTTGACAGCTTACTTGAAAGTAATCCTGTGGTTGATAATAGCAACATGGACGAAAAACAACGTGTAGTTAAAGCACAACCAAAGCAATAAAAAGGGAATAAGAGTAATGAACAGTGAGTTCGAATTATTAGCCTTAATGTTGGCACCTGTGGCAAGTATACTGAGTGTTTATTACTTGGTTTACATGATAAAAAATGTGGGAATGAGGTTTAATTAGCGGATGCATTTGCACTGTGAAGCAATCGATGTAACTAAAGCTGATCGACTTGAATAAAGCGCACGTAAATAAAGGCAGAGTGTTTGAAAGAAGTAGACTTTATGAAACGTGCGATTTTCCCATTACCTATATTTATATTACCTGAAGGCTATACGCGATTACGTATATTTGAGCCTCGTTATTTAACGATGGTAAAAAACGCATTAAAAACCAATAGCGGTTTTGTTTTATGTACCTTTGAGCATGACACCCCGTTAAACATAAGCGCCCAAGGCTGTTTAATGGATGTCATTGACTTTGATCAAGACGAAAGTGGTATGCTATTAATTGATGTATTTGCATCTAAGAGTGTGCAAATAGATAACGTGTATCAAGATGAGCAGGAACTTCGCCATGGTGATGTATCCGCTTGCAACACACCTTATTGGTACAACAAAGACAACCACGAAATTGGTCAGCACCACTTTTTACAAGTGACACTAGAAGAAGTCTTTGCGAATAACCCCGATTTGCAATCGCTTTACAAAACCACCAAGTTTAATAAACTCACGTGGATTGTTGCACGATGGCTTGAATTACTTCCCATTTCTATAGAGAAAAAACAACAACTTGCATTTGAGACTAACTTTGATAACTTGCTTAGTTTCCTCCATACTGTGATAAATAACGAATTTGCCTAAAATAATTATGATCCGCTTGTAACCATTGCTCGTAATGGTATTCACTAAAGCAATAACGGGACATTTTACTATGGTAAGTCAACAACAATCACTAAGTTGTGAACCTAACACAGGTAAGTACACTGCCATGCCAGAAACACCAAGTACGGAACTCAGGGAAGCATTAGTTAATGTAGCTCAATCTCGCGATAAAAAATCTTTCGCGTACTTGTTTGAATATTTTGCACCTAAGATTAAGCGCTTCGGCATAAAGCAGTTTGGTGTTGAAGCCCAAGCAATGGAATTAGTTCAAGAAACCCTCACTTCCGTATGGCGTAAAGCCCACTTATACAATAGTGAAAAGGGTGCAGCTACTACTTGGGTCTATACCGTAATGCGTAACGCCTCTTTTGACATGCTTCGTAAAATGAAAAGTAACAAAGAAGAAAATATTAGCGAAGACATTTGGCCGTTATTGAATGAATCTGAAGATACAGATCATGAATACAGCGACCACCTTGAAGATCAACAAATTAAACGTTATTTAGATAAACTGCCTCAAGCGCAAAGAGAAGTGGTGCGCGGCGTTTATTTTCAAGATATGTCGCAAGAGCAGTTAGCTCAACAATTAAACATTCCAGTAGGCACGGTAAAATCACGATTACGTTTAGCCTTGCAGAAATTACGTAATGAAATGGGAGATCAGCATGATTAAACATCACCCGAGTGAAACACTACTGACACAATACTGTGCAGCAACACTTCCAGCATCGCTTAGCCTTGCCGTATCAATACATGTTGATATGTGCCCAGTGTGCCAAGCTAAAGCTGAAAAACTTGAAGCGGCTAATGCGCGAGCAGTTTTTAGTGACAATATGGATGTGGCAACTGATGAGCAAGCCGATGATGTAATTGAATCAAGTTTACTTGATATGATCACTGCCGATGACTCGATTGATGAAGTATATTCTATTGAACCAGTTAGTATTAATGTTAATGAGCATAATTACAGCTTGCCGAGAGCTTTAACACGGATCTCGCATGGTAAATTTACCCAAGTAGGTAAGCTTGCGCGTTCTCGAATTGCCCTTGATGATGGCCATTTACGTTCAAGCTTGTTACATATAGATGCTGGTGGAGAAATTCCGGAGCACACACATACCGGTTTTGAGGTTACTTTACTGCTTGATGGTGAATTTACAGACGAAGAGGGCAGTTATGTTCCTGGTGACTTTATTTGGCAAGATGGCCGTCATCAACACACCCCCCTAACAAAAGAGGGATGTTTGTGCTTTACTGTTGTTAGTAGTGCGCTACATTTCAATAAAGGACTTAGCAAGTTACTTAATCCAATTGGTGGCTTGATTTATTAAGAGAATCTATGCAAACAGATACAATAAAAATAGGTATTAGCGCCTGCTTGGCAGGCGAAAAGGTAAGATTTGACAGTGGCCATAAAAAATCAAATTTTTGTATGGAAGAGCTGGCCAAGCATGTTGAATATAAAATGTATTGCCCTGAGGTTGCGGTAGGATTACCAATACCTCGTCCAACCATTCGTCAAGTAAAAACAGGCGATACTATCAAAGTGTGTCGTCCGGATGGCACGGGAGATGTTGGCCCACAGCTCACAGAATACGGTAAGAAAATAGCTACAGAACAAGCAGGGCATCTAAGTGGATTCGTTTTTTGTGCTAAGAGCCCAAGCTGTGGCATGGAGCGGGTAAAAATCTACAATGAAGCAGGAACCGGTAACACTTCTGAAGGCGTTGGTTTCTTTGCTGAACAAATTATGAAACATAATCCCTTACTACCTTGCGAAGAAAATGGACGTTTAAACGATGTTCATTTGCGCGAGAACTTTGTAATGCGTGTTTATACATTACATAACTGGCAACAGTTAGTGAAAGAGCCCGTTACTGTGCATCGTTTGACCCAGTTCCATGCTCAATACAAATATTTGTTAATGGCTCATAACTATCAGGCCTACCGCGATTTAGGCAATTTACTTGGTACGTTCGTTGGGGACGATGTTAACGCTCTGGCCGATGAGTATATTCTGGGCTTAATGACAGCGCTTAAACGTCCTGCTTCAAGAAAAAATAATTCAAATACGCTAATGCATTTACAAGGATACTTCAAAAAAGATTTATCAAAAATCGAAAAGGAAGAAATGCGAGATGCAATTGATGAGTATCGCCAAGGGTTGGTGCCGCTTTATGTACCATTAACATTACTTAAACACCATTTGAAAGTTCATCCAAATGAGTATTTAAGTAAGCAAATTTACTTTAACCCTTATCCCAATGAACTTAAGCTACGTTACGGTTTGTAATGAATACACTATTTTGGTTTAGGCGCGATTTGCGCCTTTTTTCTAATGAGGCGCTTATTGAAGCGCTAAATAATGGTGCTAAACACGCCATTTTTTTTGTGTGCGAAAAACAATGGGCACAGCATAATACTGCCGCCATTCAAATTGACTTACTTAAACGCAGGGTGAGTTATATTCGCGAAAAACTTGCCAAATATGGCGTAAATTTGCATGTAATAGACGCCCCTTTTTTTGTAGATTGCCAAACTAAACTTCTCGATTTTTGTCAGCAACACGATATTAAACACATAATAGCCAATACTGAGTATGAGCTAAATGAATTTAATAGGGACAAAGCGATTCAGGCACAGTGCGACCAACAGCAAATAACATTTACTTTATACGAGGGTGATATCATTGCTCCGGTAGGTAGTGTACGCACTCAAAATAATGAAATGTATAAAGTATTTACACCGTTTAAACGCGCATGGTTAAAGCAGTATCAAGATACACACTTTAGCTTAGTGCAGTGGCCGTTATCTGAAGAACCGATAGAAATTGAACCGTGTGAGTTACTTTGTGGTGATGAAAGTTCAAAAAAATGGCCCGTTGATGATGATACTCTATCAACCGTAGTCGATAACTTTATTCATGATAAATTAGCAAGCTATGATGACGTACGAGACATACCCAGTGTAAAAGGAACATCGGGCTTAAGCCCCTATTTAGCTCTAGGGGTTGTTAGTAGTAAACAATTAATGGTTAATATACAACAACATTACCCCGATATACTGACCACCTCAAAAAGTAAAACGTTTACCTGGGTTAACGAGCTGATCTGGCGTGAATTTTATAAACATTTAATTGCTGAATTCCCAAAACTTTCACGCGGTGCCAATTTTAACGAAAAGTACGATAGTGTGAGTTGGCGTGACAGTGACGCTGAGTTTAAGCAATGGTGCGAAGGCCGTACAGGCTATCCACTTGTTGATGCCGCCATGCAACAGCTATTGCAAACAGGCTGGATGCATAATCGTTTAAGAATGGTGGTTGCGAGTTTTTTAACTAAACACCTACTGATTGACTGGCGTAAAGGTGAGCAGTTTTTTATGCAGCATCTTATTGATGGTGATTTAGCCTCAAACAATGGTGGTTGGCAATGGGCGGCAAGTACCGGCTGTGACGCACAACCTTACTTTAGGGTATTCAACCCCATTACCCAAAGTGAACGCTTTGATCCAAATGGTGATTTTATTCGTAAATATCTGCCTGAATTACAAAAAGTGCCAGATAAACACATTCATTTCCCACATACTTACTTAGCAGCAACGGGACAAAGTGAACACTGTTACTGGCCAGCAATAGTTGATCATAAAGCGGCACGAGCGAGGGCTTTAGCTGCATTTAAGGTGTGATATGGATAACCAATTATCAGTCGATAAATTTGTAGAAATATATCAAAAGCTTGATAAAGATAACCTAGAGTTATTAACTGAAATTTACGCTCAAAACATTCACTTTATAGATCCGCTGCACGAAATTAATGGTCTTGAAGATTTAAGACGTTATTTTTGTGGTTTATATAGTAATGTTAAGTATTGTCGATTTGACATAACTGATTCATTTACCAGTGATAATAACGCATTTGTATACTGGACAATGCATTATTCTCACCCAAAACTTAATGCAGGCAATACAATTTCAGTGCAAGGGCACAGTAAACTAGTATTTGAAGGTGCGAAAATTATTAAACACCGCGATTACTTTAATGCTGGAGAGCTTTTGTATAAGCATATTCCATTACTGGGCAACATTATTAATTTTATTGATAAAAGGGCTGGTTAATTATGATTACGCTTATTACAGGTGCAACATCAGGCATAGGTGAACAACTTGCGATAAAGTATGCAGAGCAAGGTGACACAGTCATTGCGTGTGGACGAAATACGCAAAAGCTCGCTGAACTTGCCAAGCATAACAACATAGAAACCTGCCAGTTTGATGCTACCAACTTGCAAGATATAAAAGCTGCCACTCTCGGCTACCCGCAATTTGACCGCGTTATTCTTAACGCCGGTAATTGCGAGTATGTTGATGATGCACGCAATTTTGATAGCGCCCTCTTTGAGCGTGTTATTAATGTTAACTTACTTTCTATGGGGTATTGCTTAGAAGCACTTTTACCCAAAATAACATCAGGCGGCCAATTAGTGATGGTTAGTTCGAGTGTTACTTATTTACCATTACCGCGTTCAGAAGCGTATGGCGCATCAAAAGCGGGCGTAAGCTATTTAGCTAAAACCCTTGCGGTTGATTTAAACGACGTTGATGTAACACTAGTCCATCCTGGTTTTGTAAAAACACCGCTTACAGACAAAAATGATTTCCCTATGCCTATGGCTGTTAGTGCTGAAAAAGCGGCTGACTATATAATCAAAGGCGTAAAAAAACGTCGTAAAGAAGTCCATTTTCCGTATCGTTTCACACTTATATTAAAAGCACTGCGAATATTGCCACTTTCGCTTTGGCTTAAAATTGCAAAAGGATTAACCCGTTGAAAAAAATAGCAATAATTGGGACTGGTGTATCAGGTTTAACTTGCGGACACCTATTGCACAAGCATTATGATGTCACACTATTTGAAAAGAATGATTATATTGGTGGCCATACTGCCACGGTTGATGTAAATCAAAGCGGTATTAACTACGCAGTTGATACCGGTTTTATCGTATTTAACGATAGAACATACCCTTACTTTGAAAAGCTGCTTGAACGTATTGGTGTAAAACGTAAACCGACCCAAATGAGCTTTAGTGTTCATAATGAAGCAACTGGCTTTGAGTATAACGGGCATACATTTACTAGTTTGTTTGCTCAGCGCAGAAACATAGTGAGACCTAAGTTTTGGCGTCTTTTGTACGATATTGTGCGCTTTAACAAACTGTGCAAGGCTTTATATGAAAAAGGCCAATACACTGAGCAATCACTTGGTGAGTTGCTACAACAACATCGCTTTAATGACTTTTTTAAATACCACTATATTTTGCCAATGGGTGCAGCTATTTGGTCGACAAGCATTAAAGAAATGGAAAACGTGGGCGTAGAATTTTTTGTAAAATTCTTTTTTAACCATGGTTTATTAGACATCACCAATAGGCCGCAATGGTATGTTATTCCGGGTGGCTCTCGTGAATACATTAAACCGTTGATTGCTGGTTTTGCTGATAAAATACAGTTAAACACTGACATTAAATCGGTAACCAGAGACAAGCAGGGAGCCACCATTACATTTGCTGATGGTCAGCAAGCCCTGTTTGATAAAGTTATTTTTGCGTGTCACTCAGATCAAGCGTTAGCGTTACTCGGTGATGCCTGCGAGCAAGAAAATAAGGTGTTGGGCGCTATCCCATACACTGAAAACTCGGTGGTACTGCATACTGATGTATCATTATTACCAGATAGGAAAGCAGCGTGGGCGAGCTGGAATTATTTACTAAATAATAATACCGACAAAGCCGCTGTTGTTACTTATCAAATGAATATACTGCAAGGGATAGAGTCTGATACCCAGCTTTGTGTCACTTTAAAT
This sequence comes from Pseudoalteromonas sp. S1609, assembly GCF_005887255.1. GTDB lineage: Bacteria > Pseudomonadota > Gammaproteobacteria > Enterobacterales > Alteromonadaceae > Pseudoalteromonas. Next base: position 124,328 of record NZ_PNDJ01000043.1, read on the forward strand.
CACTTAGAAGGGATCAATCAAAGCAAGATTTTACGTGAGTTTACTTATCACCATCCTGTGTTCAATCAACAATCTATTGCTGCTCAACAGCTGAAAAATACGGTTGACGGTCAAAACAATACTTATTTTTGTGGGGCTTATTGGTATAACGGCTTTCATGAGGATGGTGTGCGCAGTGCCGTCGATGTTGCAAAACAACTTGGAGTAGAGTTTGACTAATGCAGTGTATTTAGGCGATGTAAAGCATCGCCGTTTTGCTGTAAAACACCATGCGTTTAATTACCCACTTTATATGATGTGGGTTGATTTAAATAATACTCACTCGCTCAATGGCGTCCATAAGCAGCTTGGGACTTCAGGTTTTAAAGCATTAAAGTTTGAGCAATCTGATTATTTACAAGGGTTACCAGATAGCCAACATCAGCCAATTATAGAGCGTGCTCATGCGCAGCTATCCCAGCTGGGCGTAGTTGAAAAATTTAGTCATGTATACCTGCTAGGACAATTACGCTGTTTGGGCATTTATTTTAGTCCAGTTAACTTTTATTTTTTTGGTCATCAAGATAATGAATTTAGTTGCATGGTGGCTGAGGTGAGTAATACTCCATGGAATGAGCGACATTACTACTTGGTTCCATTACAAAAAAAAGTGAACTTTAAGAAAGTATTTTCCGTATCACCTTTTATGAATTTGGATATGAACTATCATTGGACTGTGCGACAAAAGAAAGACAATATACTGATACGTATAGAAAATAAGCGCGATGAAGAACTACTTTTTGATGCTTCATTAAGGTTACAGCGCCAACCCTTGTGCAATAAACAAATGAGCAAGCTGTTGAAGCGCTTTCCTGCGATGACATGGTCTATTTTCAGAGGTATTTACTATCAGGCATTTAAGTTGTTTGTTAAAAAAGTCCCATTTTTAGGTCACTCAGGCAAACTTTAAAATTTAATTTATGTTGTTTTACAAGTAATAACAATAATATAGGTAAGTATATGGAAAAGGTATCGAGCTTACGCGTTCAGGAACGCACTAGTTGGTTTACTAATTTTTATAAAAAGTTAGTATTTAAAGCGTTCTCGTCAATTGAAACGGGTCAGATAGTGCTAGTTGAGAACAATCAACAGTCTGTATTTGGGGATGTGTCTTCAGAGCTAAAAGTAACGGTAACCGTTAACGATAATGCCATGTACAAAGCGTTTGCTCTTTCTGGAAGTGTGGGGGCGGGCGAGTCTTACATTTTAGGGCAGTGGCAATGTGACAATTTAACTCGCCTAATCGAAATTTTTGCGATTAACCAAGATCAATTAGATGCATTTGAAAAGAAATTCGCGTTTTTTAGCAATATCGCTCACCGTATAAAACACATAAAAAACAAAAACTCACACGCTGGTTCAAAAAAGAATATTGTTGCTCACTATGACTTAGGAAATGATTTATACGAGTCTTTTTTAAGCGAAGAAATGCTTTATTCGAGTGCAGTATATCCAACTAAAGATGCTACCTTAGAGCAAGCCCAGCAATACAAACTACAACGTATATGCGAACAGGTTGAGCTTCAACAAGGTGATACAGTTATTGAAATTGGTACAGGGTGGGGGGCGTTTGCAATTTATGCTGCAACTCATTACGACTGTCATGTAACGACCACAACTATTTCTGATGAACAACACGACTATGTTGCTAATAAGGTTAAAGATCTTGGTCTTGAAAGCAAAATTACTTTGCTCAAGCAAGATTATCGCTTATTGACTGGCAAATACGATAAGTTAGTCTCAATTGAGATGATAGAAGCCGTTGGGCATGAATACTTACCCAGCTTCTTCACTAAGTGCGGTGAGTTATTGAAGGATAACGGTGCTATGCTTATTCAAGCAATTACGATTAGCGATCAGCGTTATCAACATTACTTAAAAAATTCAGACTTTATACAACAGTATATCTTCCCTGGTGGGTGTTTGCCTTCGCTTAATGAAATGAGTGAACAAATTAAAAATAACACCGATATGAATATACACACTATCAATGATATTGGTGCTCACTATGCCCGCACTCTTGCAGATTGGCGTGAGCGTTTTATTGCCAGCTGGCCAAAGCTTGATAGTAATAAGTTTGATGACCGTTTCTATCGCTTATGGCTATTTTACCTTGCCTATTGTGAGGGGGCATTCAGAACCCGAGCAACTAGTACCGTGCATTTAATGGCACGCAAACCCCGCTTCACGAGTAGTAATGATGAGATTGCACTCGCTTATTAACTTTGTGCTGTTTCAGGTAGTGTGGTTTATGTGCCTGCTACTTGAACAGGGCTCATTAGTTTTTTCTGCTGTAGTCATAGCGTTGATGTTTTACTTATCAGCACAAAAAAAACAAGACGCTTTACTGGTTTTAAAAGCCCTGCCATTGGCTCTATTGTGTGAATTTATTGCGGTTCAGTTAGGGCTATTTGAGTTTAAAGTTGATCCGTTTCCATTTTGGCTGGTGTTTTTATGGATTGCACTAGTGCTGTGTATTAACACTTCAATGTCGTTTCTAACTAAGCTTAAACTGAGGCAAGCATTTTGTGTGTGTTTGTTATTCGCGCCAGGCAGTTATTGGGCCGGCTCGCGATTTGAGGTATTAGAGTTAGGAATGCCACTGTGGCAATTTTGGCCACTTTACGGTGCTTTATGGGCTGCAACATTCACCCTTATTTTATTTATAAACGGTAAAATAGGCGAGTTTGTTAAGCAATAACACAATACTGCTTGGAGATAAGGATGAAAACGCTTCTAAATATACTCATGGTTCATGTTTTATTTAGCCCTTTTGCTTACGCTGATACCCAATTTAACAAGGTAGGCGAAGCGCGGATGGAGTATCTTTTTTGGGATGTTTATGATGCAACACTTTACACACCTTCTGGCACTTACACAGCAAAGCAAGCTCCTGTTAAATTCACCTTAACTTATTTGCGTGACTTTGACGCTAAAGACATTGTGAAAGCGACTAATGAACAGTGGCAGCACTTAGGTAAACCCCAACTTTCAGAGCGCTATGCAGATACGTTACTATCCATATGGCCAAATATTAAAAAAGGTGAATCGTTAACTCTACTGACTGATCAGCAAGGGTACAGTACTTTTTTTCACAATGAGAACCAAATAGGTCGTATTAACGATGCCACATTTGCTGAGGATTTCTTAGCTATCTGGTTAAGTGAAAACACGTCAGAACCAACAATTAGAAATCAACTACTAGGGATTTAATATGATTAACCTAAAACGCGTTAAAGTTGCCATGGTATTGGCTGTTAGTTTTTTTATTGTCAGCTGTTCAGCCCCAAGTGTTGAACATTATAAGGGGTCAGAGCCAAACTTTGATTTTAAGACTTTTTTCAGTGGCGACTTAAAAGCCTATGGCGTTGTACAAGACTTTAAAGGTGAATTAACCCGCAAGCTTGTTGTTGACTTAAAGGCTACGTGGAACGGTAATCAGGGCACTATTGAAGAAGACTTTATTTACGATGATGGTGAGACACAAAAACGCATCTGGAAAATTACCTTAAACGACGATAACACCTTAACAGGAACAGCCTCTGATGTTTTAGGAATAGCTACCGGTGAGAGTGACGGCAGTGTGTTTCACTGGAATTACAATGTCGAGATCCCTTACGATGGCAGCACATTGGAAGTAAACTTTGACGATTGGATGTACCTAGTAACAAGTACGCGTTTAATAAATCGTACTTCTATCGTCAAGTTTGGTGTTGAAGTCGGCGAAGTAACATTAGTGATAGAAAAGGTACAGTGAGCCATTAAAGTGCAAAGCTGCACTAATAGTGTGCCTAAATTAAGCTTTTGTTAACCCAACTCTCTGTATTTTACAGTTAATTTATTTATTTTTACTAATTTTTTAGTATTTTAGATAAAAAACGTAATTTGCTGTTGCTAACTCTTCGAAAATGCATAAAGATAGGATTTGCAAAGGCAAAATAATAACGAATAGGAATCTAATAATGAACAAAGCTCAACTAGTTGAAAAAATCTCTACTGACGCAGAAATCTCTAAAGCAGCCGCAGCACGTGCACTTGAGGCATTTACAGGCGCTGTAACTTCTTCATTAAAAGAAGGTAACTCTGTTGCGTTAGTTGGTTTTGGTACTTTTTCAGTTAAAGAACGTGCTGCTCGCACAGGTCGTAATCCACAAACGGGTGCAGAAATCCAAATTTCAGCTGCGACTATCCCAAGTTTTAAACCAGGTAAAGGTCTTAAAGATCAAGTAAATCCATAATTTGAGATTTATGAATAAAAAAAAGGGCTATTTAGCCCTTTTTTTTGTACTAAATTTAACGCTTATTTAGCTTTAAGTGCTTTATCTCCTCGCCCAATGCCGACCGCACCTGAGCGAACTACTTCTATAATGTCGGTTTCGTGGCGTAAGGTATCCAAAAACGATTCTATTTTATCGGTGCTGCTTACTAATTGAAGGCTGTAACTTTGGCGGCCCATATCTAAAATAGCCCCCTGAAATACATCAACAACGCGGGTAACTGCCGCACGAGTCGCTTCATCTTTGGCAAAGACTTTTACTAACAGAAGTTCGCGCTCTATGTGATTCATTTCAGTTAAATCAATAACTTTAAGTACATCGACCAGTTTGTTTACTTGCTTCGTTATTTGCTCAACAATTCTGTCATCGCCTTTAGTGGTTACCGTAATACGAGAAAGAGACTCATCATCTGTAGTGCCCACCGTTAAGCTATCAATATTGTATGCTCGTTGAGAAAAAAGCCCCACTATACGTGATAACGCACCGGGTTCATTCTCTAATAATATAGATAATATACGACGCATTATGCTTTCACTCCTTTTCTTAACCACATCTCGTCTATGCCACCATGCTTAATTTGCATCGGGTAAACATGTTCTTTTTCGTCTACTAAAATATCTAAAAATACTAATCTATCAGTGATTGACATTGCTTTGTCTATCGCAGGTTGTAATTCATCAAGGGTGTTTACCCTGATCCCTACATGGCCATAGCTTTCAACAAGCTTTACAAAATCAGGTAAAGACTCCATATACGATGAAGAGTGTCTGCCACCATAAATCATGTCTTGCCATTGTCTGACCATACCCAGTGAGCGGTTATTTAAGGAGATCACCTTTACTGCTAAGTTATACTGTAAACAGGTTGATAGCTCTTGGATGTTCATTTGAATAGAGCCGTCGCCAGTTACACATAAAGACTCTTTTTCAGGAAAAGCCAGTTTAACGCCCATTGCCGCAGGTAATCCAAAACCCATAGTCCCTAGGCCACCTGAATTGATCCACTGACGAGGGTGTTTAAATGGGTAATACTGCGCCGCAAACATTTGGTGTTGGCCAACATCAGAGCTAACATAAGCATCTCCGTTAGTGGCTTCATATATTGCCTCGATAACTGCTTGAGGTTTAATTTTATCTCCATCATTATTGTAACTGAGGCATTTTTGTTCACGCCAGCTGATCACTTGTCGCCACCAATCTTCTTGTGCACTGCGATCAATTTTAATCGAACTGTTATCTATGGCAGTTTGTAATTGCTCAAGTACCGTCGCCAAACAGCCAACAACAGGAATATGAGATTTAATAGTTTTAGAAATAGAGGTTGGATCAACATCTACATGGACAATAGTGGCATTAGGGCAGAATTTTTGAACGTTATTAGTAACCCGATCATCGAATCGTGCGCCAAGTGCCAAAATAACATCGGCATTGGCCATGGCTTTATTTGCTTCTAATGTACCGTGCATACCTAACATACCAATAAAGTTAGGGTGAATGCCCGATATACCACCTAGTCCCATAAGCGTGTTGGTAATAGGGGCATTAAGTGACTCGACTAAATGAGTTAGTTGCTCTGAGGTGTTTGAAAGCACAATACCGCCACCCGAGTAGATAACCAGTTTCTTCGCTTCTAAAATAGCAGTAACAGCTTTACGAATTTGTTTAGAATGACCCTTTGTACTTGGATTATAGGTTCTGAGCTCAGTTGCCGCTGGAAAGTTGTAAGCAAAAGTTAGTTCTGGATTAAGCATGTCTTTAGGAAGCTCTACTACAACAGGACCAGGGCGTCCTGTGCTGGCAATATAAAAAGCTTTGGCAAGTATATTGGGAATTTCACTCGCGCTTCTACAATTAAAGCTATGCTTTACAATAGGGCGAGAGCAACCAACAATATCGGTTTCTTGAAACGCGTCATCGCCAATAAGATTTGTTGGCACTTGACCTGATAATACCACCATAGGAATTGAATCCATATACGCAGTTGCTATGCCTGTTACACAGTTTGTTGCACCAGGTCCGGATGTAGCAAGTACAACACCCACTTCACCGGTTGATCTTGCGTAGCCATCGGCCATGTGTGTAGCCGCTTGTTCATGACGTACTAAAATGTGCTCAATATCATCTTGCTGAAAAAGTGCGTCGTATAAATCTAATACTGAGCCACCGGGGTAACCAAATATATACTTTACCTTTAGCTCTTTTAATGACTTAACAACCAATTCAGAGCCATTATATTCTTGTCTACTCATCCTCATTCCTCTGTTGATTATATGCAAAAAAAAACCCCCGCGTAGTGCGAGGGTTTTAAAAAGCATTTTTCACCTTTTAATACATCCCCGCTGGGCTTATCACTAAGACCAGTACGAGTAAGACTAAAAGGCGAAATTGTGTATTCATGATGTTTTGCTCTTTAAAATAAAATGCTGTTTAAATTACAATTTTTGTATGTGGTTATTTTTAAGGCTTTTGAGTACTTATGTCAACAAAAAACTGCATTTTTAGATTAAAATTTCATTTTTTAATTTATTTTAATATATTAGTCTGTTTTTTGTGAATTTTTCTTACTTATTAGCAGATATTATGCAGATTTCTGTTGTGGTTGGGCTTGAGGAAGGTGGTTAAAACGCATAAATACGGTATTTCTTAGACATAAAAAAAGCCAGCTAATGCTGGCTTATTAATCTAACAGTATTAATTACAGACGGTCAATTACTGATTGTGTGAAATCAGTAGTGCCGTGGCTGCCGCCTAAATCGCGGGTAGTACGGTCGCCTGATTTAATTACATCAGCAACAGCACTACGAATACGCTCAGCTGTATCGCCCATGTTTAAATGCTCTAGCATTTGAATAGAGGCTAAAATTACTGACGTTGGGTTCGCAAGGTTTTTACCAGCAATATCCGGCGCACTACCGTGAACAGCTTCAAAAATAGCAGCATCTTCGCCAATGTTTGCACCAGGCGCCATGCCTAAACCGCCAACTAAGCCCGCACATAAGTCAGATAAGATATCGCCGAATAAGTTAGTTGTAACGACAACGTCAAACTCTTCAGGGGTCATTACAAGCTTCATACATGTTGCATCAACAATCATTTCAGTTGATTCAATTTCTGGGTAACGCTCAGCTACTTCACGCGCTACTTTTAAGAATAACCCAGAGGTTGATTTTAAAATATTTGCTTTATGTACAGCGGTCACTTTTTTACGGCCTTCACGCACAGCAAGTTCGTATGCGAATGTAACAATTTTTTCTGCGCCTTCGCGAGTGATCACTGATTTTGCTTCAGCTTCAGTCCCATCTTCTGATACAACTTGGCCTGCACCCGAATACATGCCTTGTGTGTTTTCACGAATAGTGATGATATCAATATCGTCGTAACGTGCTTTAGTACCGGCAAACGATTTAACCGGGCGTACATTAGCGTATAAACCAAATTGCTTACGAAGTGTTACGTTGATTGATGTAAAACCTTCGCCCACAGGCGTGGTTAGTGGACCTTTTAAGGTAATTTTATTTTTAGCAATTGTGTCAATTGTTTCTTGTGGAAGCAACTCGCCTGTTTTTTCAAGCGCAGCTAGGCCAGCGTCAACAAATTCATAATCAAAATCGCATCCTGCGGCTTTTAGTATTTCAAGTGCTGAGTCGATAATGCTTGGGCCGATGCCGTCGCCTTTGATCACTGTTATGGTTTGTTTGGCCATGAACTTTTCCTTTAAAGATTTGGATACACATATAAATAATAAACACTTTCAGAGTTTAGACTACTTATATGACAGGGGTGCTAAATTTAAGCCGGCATTTATACCAATATATCACTCATTTTGCCAGTTTATAGTATGAATACAGGGTATAACTTTAAATTATAGTGATAATAAGTCAGCTAAATACTATTGTGTAACCCTAAGCGCAGCAGTGATTGATTAAAATCTTCCTTAGTTTGCCAGCCATGGCGACGAAGTTGTTGATTCAATGTTTGTTGTTGCCACGCTGTTAATGGCTGGTTGGGTTTTAATATACGCTGCGCCACAACTTTCAATGCTGCCCATAATTGACTAGCATCATCAAGCTGCTTTTTAGGGAGTTGTTCAGCTTTTAATAAAGCCGATCCCCATGGGTCGCCACTAAGTAATTCATTAAGCTCACTGTTTAAATGAGAAGCATCTATGTTGTTTATACCAAAAAATGTACTAAACGGTGTATCAAGAGCTTTATTCGGTGTTTGATCTATGGTGATTTTTCTTGAAACATCAGGGCTGTAATGTATCAGTACATAATATAAATAGGCATATAAGCTTAAGCTAATACGCTCACTTTGAACGCTAGGATTATATTTAACTAATAGCTCTAATATATTTACTAAACAGCTAATACGGGTGTATAAAAAAGCATGTAGAGGATGAGCAATGCTATTTACTAATTGTTCAAACACGACCCCTTGAATAATAGCGGGTGCTTTATCGTAACCCACCATAGATAAGCTGTGCCTTAAATCTTTAGCGGCTAATCGCTCTTTATTGTAGTGCTTTACTGCTAAACACACTGACTTTACAACATCAGGGTAGGGAGTAAGTAAGGTGTTTAAAGCTTTAAAACTGTATTCTTTTTGCGTTTTTATTTGTTTTACTAACTGATACAAAGGCGTTTGTGCAGAGTGATTATTATGCGGGATATTAAGATGTTCACTGTCCCATATTTTTAAAAATAAGCGATTATCGTTGCATTCCCATGCTTTTGAGTCATCCACTAAGGACGCTTTTATACGATACCATGCCATTTTAGTATTGGCGTTATTAACTATAATATGTCGGCCTTGTGTATCAGTGGCTAAATAAACCATAGCTTGGTCGGCATAAACAACTTGGCTGCCTGGTATATATCGTCCTATATGAGCGACTAACGCTTTTAATAACGCTTGTGCAAATGAGTTAGGGGTTCTTATATATAAATCAGCGACCGCTTTATAAAAATTTATGTGCTGTTGCTTTGTATTACAAGTAACGTTAAGCGCTAGTATATTTGCTAAAGCAACCACCACACTAGCACCGTCATAAAGCATAATTTTAGGTGTATCTAATAATGCATGTTTGTATTTGCTGAGTTTAGCCAAAATATGGGCAATTTTATGTGCAGGTTGCTTAGCCGTTAATAGTACTTTGGCAGCAAGCTTATGGCGTAACGACCATATTTTTTTATCGGCTTCGTTAAACGCTTGCTGTTGAGCTAGCTTATTTAATTGCTTAGCAACACAAAGGTGCTCAACCAGTGAAGCACTAATATAAAGCTCGGTTAAATCGTTGTCGTAGTTTTGGCTACTACACAAAGCACAGGTTAATACACACTGATTAACGACTAAATTGGTTGCGTAACTATACTGTGTTTTATATAGATTTAACTGAGTTTGTAAGGCCGCTGGGTTTTGTTTGTATAACGCTGCGTATTGCTCTGATAGTTTACACACAAGAGGGTAAAAGGTATGCCACTGACTTTTGTTGTTATGGGAGCTTAAAAGCAATTGTGTGCTTTCGAGTAGTTTTTTTAGTTTACCCGACAGTGGAGCTTCCATTAAGTTTTCCCGTCATTATGCTCAAGGTATTTTTCATAAGCACTTGGGCCCCACATTATTAGTTGGCCATTTTTAAATAGCAACCCAGTACATTCATCCATGGTGGTGATGCCGTCAGAGGTTTTATGTTGGGTGCGATAAAAAATTACTTGCCATACTTGCTCGCCATCACGTTTAGCATAGGTTAAATCTGGACTACCTAAGTATTCAAGCACATTATTTAGCGTAAAGGTATCTTCCAAGCGCAATTTCTCTATATAGCGTTTATTAAAAGCTTCTCTATCTTGCCAAATCATAGCTTGTGGATCGTCTTTATAAAACATAATAACCGTCGTGGCTATTAGTGCATATAAACCTAATCCTAATATTAAATACCTAAAAAACTTTTTAAACATTGCCAACCCAGATCAAAACACCTATTACTAGTATACGTACTGCTAAAGTGCAGTGCTATTAACTTGCGACTAATTAAGCCTTAACTGCTTTAAACTAAAGCCTAAATGGATATCTGTACGCAAACTCACCAACTGCTTAGAAATAATAAACATATCCATATCTTCATTCAGCTTTTTTTGTAACCGCGCGTTTAACGATTCATCCTTTAACGCTTCTTCAATAGAGCTATATTGATTAACCAATTGCTGCGCAGATTTAACACCAATACCTTTCACACCCGGAATGTCATTGGTTTTATCGCCTGCGAGTGCCCAAAAGTCGATGAGTTTATGTTGAGCGACAGCAAAGCGCTCTTCAATATGTTCTTTATTCAGGTGCTGCTTTTTAAAGTAATCGTATACTTCAATATGCTCATTCAAATGAGGTAAAAATCCTTTATCCGTAGAGACAATGGTATTGTTTATCTGATTATTAGCGGCTTTATGCGCTAAAGTCGCAATAATATCGTCGGCTTCATCGTTAGTCGGTTCAAATACCACAATACCGGTTTCTTCAATGGCCGCTTTAAAATGAGGTAACGCGCTTTTTAGAGTCTCTGGCATAGGAGCACGCGAATGTTTGTAGTCTTTATAAAAGTGGTAACGCCAGCTTTTGTCACCATCAAAAACGGCTATTGCATGGGTTGCATTGGTGGTTGTTAAAAGCTTTTTGCATGCATGTGCAACTCGGGCACAGCATGCTTTTAACATGTGTTCGTCGCTATGATGGCTTTGGTTTGCATCAACAGCATAAATGCGCCTAATTAAATTAAGCGCATCAATAAGGAGTAAATGGGGATTCAATTATAAACTCACGCTTTTATTGTATAACAAGGGATATACTTACTTCCGGGAAGTTTCATTCTACCTTGTTCTACAAACGCTTGTAAAAGTTTGTCCATTGCTTTCATTAAATCAGGCTCACCACTTAGTACATAGGGGCCATGCTCGTTAATTACATTTAAGCCTTCTTCTTTCACATTACCTGCAACAATTCCCGAAAACGCACGGCGTAAATTAGCTGCAAGCTGTTGTTTGGGCTGATCAAGATGTAAATCAAGTGACGCCATGGCTTCATGAGTTGGGTAAAAAGGCTGCTGAAAATCATTTTCTATTTTCAACGTCCAATTAAAGTAATAAGCATCGCCTTGGCTTTTACGATATTCGCGAACTCCGCTCATGGCCGATTTAAGCTTTTGGCTAACTAATTGAGGATCATCAATAATCACTTCAAATTTACTCAGTGCGGCATCGCCTAAAGTCATTTGAATAAACTTACAAAGCTCTTCAAAGTAAGCTTTGCTGTGTTTAGGGCCAGTTAAAATAACCGGTAAACATTGCTTTTCGTTTTCGGGGTGTAACAAAATACCTAATAAATATAGCAACTCTTCGGCTGTACCTGCGCCACCTGGAAAAATTATAATGGCATGTGCGGTACGAACAAATGCCTCAAGACGTTTTTCAATATCGGGTAAAATAACCAGTTCATTTACAATCGGATTGGGTGGCTCTGCCGCTATAATGCTTGGCTCAGTTAAACCTAAATAACGATTATTGGTAATACGTTGCTTTGCATGGCCAATGGTTGCGCCTTTCATTGGGCCTTTCATTGCACCAGGCCCACAGCCGGTACAAATATTTAACCCACGTAACCCCAGTTCATAGCCAACTTGTTTAGTGTATTTATATTCGACTTCGTTAATCGAATGGCCACCCCAACATACAATCATGTTAGGTTCGCTATTTACTTTAAGTGCGTCGGCATTTCTTAGCATGTCAAAAACCATGTGAGTAATGGCTTTTGTTTCCTGCAGGTTTTTTTCATACTTTTGGCAAATAAACAAAATATCGCGAATAACCGAAAATATGTGCTCATGTATACCCGTTACTATGTGGCCATCAACAAAGGCTGTTTGCGGAGGATTTTCTAATTCAATTTTTATACCGCGTTCACGGCTGACCAAGCGTATATCAAAATCTTTATGTTTATCGTAAATATCATTGCTTACATCGGTGTGGCTGCCTACATTAAGCACGGCCAATACACAGTTTCTAAATAGTCTGTAGCGTTCGCTGGTTGATGATTGCTCGAGTAAGTCTACTTCTAGCTGCGACAATAAGTCTAATACCCCTGTAGGGTTTAATTGTATTAGCATCGACATTCTCCTTGAAACTTCTTGGGTAAATTTACTGCGTAGTTATGCCTTATACTCAAAGGTAAAAGTGCATAACACTATTTACTAATACACAGACGATCCCGGCCTGAGTTTTTAGCATCGTATAGAGCTTCATCGGCTCTATCAAACGCTTTTAGAGGCGTATCACCCACTTCAAATTGGGTTGCGCCTAACGAAACGGTAATTTGAATTTGTTTGTCTTTAAATTTAAATGGGATCTTTTTAATCGACAGTCTTAATTTATTGAGATGCTCGACAGCGTTATCAAGTGATGTACGAGGCATTAATAACACAAACTCTTCGCCGCCATAACGGGCAATAAAGTCAGTTTGTCTAATCGATTTTTGCAGCGCTTTGGCAATCACTTGCAAGGTAATGTCGCCGGCTGTGTGACCAAAGCGATCGTTAATTGATTTGAAATGATCAACATCAATAACCACTAAGGTTATGTCTGACGGTTGTTCATTAAACAAATTAATTTCGTGATTGTAGCGTTCGTCAAAGGCTGCTCGATTAGGTAACTTGGTAAGACTGTCGAGTAAGCTTTTAAAGCGTTGTTCATTTAAACGTTTTTTATAATTACTAACTTTGTTTTCTAAACTGCCAATTCTATCGTTTATTTGTGCAAAGCTAGAAATTAAAATTTGGCGATCTTTTTGTTCCAGTTGTTCTTTTTCTAGAATGTCTGCACTCAATGAGCGTAACTCATTTTCAACCAATTGCTTTAATTCTGTAATTGATGTTGCTTTATTTGTTTGTGTATTTAAATTTTTTAATTTTTCACCAATTCGTTGATTAATTGATTCGAATTCAACATTCATCGATTCAGAATGTTCTCTGGTTGAAACCAATGAACTATGTAGCTCTCCAAGCGTTTGGTTTAATGAAGTTAAAAAGCTTTGCGCTGACGCACGCTCAACTTGAATGCTTTGTACAATGAGTGTGATTACATCAATTGCTGCATCAAGAAGTTGGTCTACGGCTTTATTTTTAGCGATACGTTTTTTTATTAAATACAGCTCATCGTTGGCTTCTTCTTCAAGTACTAACTGACTAACTAATTTAAATAGCTTTTCAGTGAGAGCACTAAGATTTGGAGGCTCAAAGGTATCGTTGCTTTTAGCTATTAAAGCTTGATGATAAAAAGTGATCAGCTGATTTAAAACAGGTATAAAACCATGTACTGATTGAATATCGTCTAGCTCGTTATCGAGTAAGTGGCGCAGTGTTCTGCGGGTATCGTTAGGTAAACCTTTGGTTTGTTGTAATTGCTTACCTGCATTTTGTACACTGGTGAGAAGATCACGTTGATGTGCTAGTTGAATGGCTTCTTGGTTTTTTAGCAAAGCTAAAATATCATCCACCAAAGGAGCAAAGTCTTCATAACCCATTCCTTTGTTTAATGCGCTTCGAAACTTAGCTAGGCGGTTATCAAGCTCAGTATCAAGTCCCTTACAGCTTAAAGATAACTTAGCTGCAAAATTAGAAAGCGTACTCACTTGATGTTGGCGAGCACTTTCTACTACTTTTCTACTGTCGATTGCTTGCTTTAGTTTTTGTTCCACCGTATTGGAGCTCCTAGACACCTACACACCATTATCTTAATACCTTTATTGTTTTAGTTTACAACAAAAACATATTAATAGTAGGGATGAGATCAAAAACTTAATGTTTTTAATAACAAAATACGAGCGATCTTAAATATAAGTGCATTTACCGCTTTTAATTCACTTTTAAAATGGGTCTTGTTAACCTTGGTACAACAATACGTTATATAAAAAAGAGCCTTCATGAAAAAGCTACTTGCCTTATCAATTTTAGCTGCCTGTTCAGCACCTGTATTTGCCGACGTTAACTACGCTTTAAATATCTCTCAGCCAGAACATCATTTAGGTGATGTAAATGTAGAGTTTCCTAAAACGGCGCAGTCTTATTTAGATGTAAAATTGCCAGCATGGCGTACTGGTCGCTACGAAATTTTAAACCTTGCCAATGGCGTTCGCTATTTTAAAGCCAGCGACGATGAAGGTAATGCATTAAAGTGGGAAAAAATAGACCACAGCACATGGCGTGTTCATTTAAATGAGCCGACTCAAGTCAATGTTGATTACCAAGTGTATGCCAATGAGCTAGGTAAGCGCGCTCGTCATATTGACGACAGCCACGCGTTTGTTGACGCATCTGGCTTTTTTATGTTCAGCGAATCATTTCGCCAAGAGCCCGTTACGGTTGAATTAAACGTACCTAAAGCATGGCGCTCTGTGTCGGGTATGGAAAACTATAAGAATAAACACAGCTTTAAAGCCAGCGACTACGACGTGCTTGTTGATTCACCAATAGAAACAGGTGTTAACGAACTGCGTACTTTTGAAGTTGATGGCCGTGAGTACGAACTAGTGGTGTGGGGCGAAGGTAATTACGACATAGAACTGATGCTAACCGATTTAAAAAAGCTTGTAGCAACGGGCAATGTAATTTGGGACAGCTACCCGTATGAGCGTTATGTATTTATGGTACATGCTACATCGGGCGCGGGCGGCGCAACTGAACACTTAAATTCAACTATTATTCAACGCTCACGGGATCGCTTTGCTAAACGTGAAGACTATTTAGCTTTTATAAGCACAGCGGCACATGAATTTATTCATACTTGGAATGTAAAAGCGTACCGTCCTAAAGGGCTTGCGCCATACGACTATACCAATATTAATTATTCAAAACTGCTGTGGATTGCTGAAGGGTCTACCAGCTATTTTGAAGACCATTTATTAGTGCGCTCAGGCATTCAAACCACCGATGAGTTTTTTAAGAACTTCAGTAAAACCATTAATCGCCATCTCACAACCCCAGGGCGTGAAGTGCAAAGTGCTAGCGAAACCAGCTTTGATAAATGGATAAATCAAGGTGGCGATCATGCACGTAACTACGGCACTAATATTTACCTTGAAGGCTCGTTATTGTCGATGGCGTTAGATATCGACCTACTAGAAAAAAGCCAAGGTAAAATAAGCTATAAAAATGTACATAACGAACTTTATAAGCAGCATAAGCTACCAGCGGGTTTTACTGAGAAAGACGTATTAGCAATTTTAAAGCAGCTAACAGGGCGTGATTACAGTAATTGGTGGCAAGCAAATGTTAGCACACCAGCTAGCTTAGATTTTGATGAATTACTGGCAAAAGTAGGTTTGAGCTTTGAGCTGCCTGAAAAAGCCAAGGCTACACCAAGTTTAGATGCCTTTACTAAAAATACCGGTGAATTGCTCACCCTTACTCATGTACGTCGCGATGGTGCAGCATGGCAAGGTGGTTTAACCACCGACGATAAACTCGTTGCTATTAACAAAAAACATGTAGGGAAAGACTTAACCGCCAGCCTAGAAACCTTTAAAGCAGGGGACAAGGTAACTGTTGATTTTATTCGCCGTGACGCTTTGATGTCGACTGAGCTTGTGTTGTCTGAAGATTTCGACAAACCTAAAAAAGTAGTCGCTAATAAAAATGCCTCTGCTGAGCAAAAAGCGCTGTTTAAAGCATGGATGGGTGTAGCGCATCCAAATGATGTGAAAAAAGACGACTAACATCGTTTATCTTTTTGTTTAAAAAGGAGCTTAGGGTCACAAACCCTGAGCTCCTTTTTTGTTTATTGAGCGCTATATTGTAACAATTTATCTCAGCGCAGTTGACCTAACTCATACTTAATGAGTAATCTGCTGGTTCAATAATAAAAGGGATTCTATAATGCGTTTAAAACCTCTTGTTGCCACATTGGTAGCAACCTGTTCACTGGCACTTTCTTCTGCGGTCCATGCCGATGAAGGCATGTGGCAACCTCATCAATTACCAGAGCTCGAGTCAATATTAAAAGCAAAAGGGCTTGAAATTAGCGTTGATTCAATTTCAAAATTAACCGAATTTCCAATGAATGCGGTTATAAGCTTAGGCGGTTGTACAGCCTCGTTTGTTTCGCCAAAAGGCTTAGTTGTAACTAACCATCACTGTATTTATGGTTCGGTACAATATAATTCAACGCCTGAAAATAACATTTTAGAAAATGGCTTTTTAGCAAAAACACCGGCTGAAGATTTACCAGCTGCGCCAGGTTCACGTGTGTACGTAACCGAAACAGTGACCAATGTGACCGATAAAGTGATTAGCGGCACTAACGAGCTAAGCGCAAAAGCACGCTATGATGCGTTAGAAAAAAATCAAAAAGAACTCGTTGCACAGTGTGAAGCTGATGCTAGTTACCGTTGTAATGTGTATTCGTTTCATGGTGGTTTAGAGTTTTACCTGATTAAATCACTGGAAATTAAAGATGTACGTTTAGCGTATGCACCTGCCATGGGCGTAGGTAAATACGGTGGCGATATAGATAACTGGATGTGGCCGCGCCACACAGGCGATTTTGGTTTTTACCGCGCCTATGTAGGTAAAGACGGCAAGCCAGCAGAGTACAGCGAAGACAACATACCGTACGTGCCAGAGTCTTACTTAAGTGTAAGTGCTAAAGGCGTGCAAGAGGGCGACTTTGTTATGGTAACTGGCTACCCAGGGCGTACTAATCGCTACCGTATTGCGGCAGAGGTCGATTATGTTTTTAACGACAGTTACCCTAAAGCGCGCATGCACAATACTAAATACGTGTCACTAATTGAAGAAAACTCAGAAGATGGCAGCAAAGCCCGTATTGCTTACGAAAGCACCATAGCCGGTTACAACAACTACATTAAAAACTATGGTTCAATGATTGAAAGCTTCAAAAAAGGCACCATGTTTGAGCGTAAAAAACAGTTTGAACAGGAACTTACAAGCTGGATCAACAGCGATAGCGAACGTAAACAGCGCTACGGTAATGTGCTTAATGAGTTATCGACATTAGTAGCACAATCGCAAGAGCATAGTGAGCGCGACCGTATGGTAGGCTATGTTCATCGTTCACAAATGATCAGCACGGCACGTCGTTTATATCGCTTAGCGGTTGAAAAACAAAAGCCAAATAGTGAGCGCGAATCAGGTTATCAAGAACGCGATTTACCGCGTATTAAATCTTCTCTTGAGCGTATGTCACGTCGCTTTGATGCCAATGTAGATAAAGCTATATTACTGCACTTTTTAGAGCAATATGCAGCATTACCTAAAGCAGAGCGTTTTAGTGAAATTGATAAAGCTTTTGCTTTAGAAAACGGTTTTGATAAAGCAAAACAAAGTGCATTGCTAGATGAAATGTATGCCAAATCAACGCTAGATAATGAAATTGTACGTAATTCATTATTTGAACAAACACTAAGTCAGCTTAACCAAAGCCAAGACCCGTTCATGCAATATGCAAAAGCCATATTCACAGTAATGAAAGCTGAGGAAGATAAGTCAAAAGCCTTGGCAGGTAAGTTACAAGCTGCTCGCCCAGAGTTAATGAGTGCAATTATTGCCTTTAACAAAGCGCAAAACAAACCGGTTTACGCCGATGCAAACAGCACATTACGTGTAACTTACGGCACGGTAGGCGGGTATTCTCCGCAAGATGGATTAGTGGCTACGCCGTTTACCTCACTTGAAGGCTTATTGGCTAAAAACACCGATGTTGACCCATTTAATGCGCCTAAAAAGCTGCAAGAGCAAATTAAAGCGAAGCTTTATGGTGATTACACTGGTGGCATGAATACTGTTCCGGTTAACTTTTTATCAAATGTAGATACAACAGGCGGTAACTCAGGTTCGCCAACGCTTAACGGCAATGCCGAGCTGGTGGGTTTACTGTTTGACGGTGTGTACGAAAGCATTATTGGTGATTGGGATTACAACCCAGAACTAAACCGCTCAATTCATGTAGATTCACGCTACATGCTGTGGGTAATGGATAAAGTAGATAACGCCCAAAACCTATTAGACGAAATGAAAATCGTAAAATAAGTAGCAGTTAAAATAACAAAAGGCGCTTACCTTAACCGGAAGCGCCTTTTTTGTTTAAACATGTTTGGCGATTAATCTAACTTAAGCTACGGGCTACGGGCTACGGGCTACGAGGTTCGGGGGAGCTAATATTTAACTTTTCACTGACACTCGGCTTTGTGTGATGGTTTTGGTTTCTCATTTTCTGCTTATTGTCTTCTCCATGTTCAAATAGCTTTTAATGAATTATGCACAACGAGGGCGAAGAGACGCTGCGCTTTTAGAGTAAGAAAAAACTAAAGCTGTTTGGTTGTTCTGTTTACTCTTTTACTCCTCATTCTCTTCTCTTTGTTAAATAAGAACTTTAAGTGATTTATTCACAAAGGGAGCGAAGCGACGATACGGTTTTAGTGGACGTAAAAAAGCAATATATTGTTCTGTAGCAGCGATTTCATATCGCGCTAGAGTTAAGTCTAAATAAGTATTTACCACCGAGAACACAGAGTTCACAGAGTTCACAGAGAAATGCTTAAAAAATACCAATTCATCTCTGTGCAGCGCAAAGCGCCTCGGGAGCCTCTGTGGTGCAAAAACTGTTTTTAGCAGTAAATGTCTTTCGTAGCAGCGATTTCATATCGCGTCAGGCTTAGCACATTAAACATAGAAACGCGGGGTAAACCTTCAGTCACGAGTTTGATGTTCAATTTACTCTTTTACTCCTCATCCACTTCTCTTTGTGTAATAAGATCCTTCAGTGATTGATTTACCATGAGGGCGAAGAGACGCTGCGCTTTTGTAGGGGCAGGGTGTTTTTAAAATTAAACTTTTTTATAATGATAACTACGTAAGTTTAATTTACTAAATGCCAACTAGCATAATTTTACCTTGTGCCATGCCCTCAAGCTGGCAGCTAAAATCAATGCGCTTTTCAGCAGGTGTTTTATACAGCAAAGTGAGCTTACGAAAAGGCGTGGTAATCACTTTGACCGTTTTGATTTGTAAACTAACGCGTGTTCGCTTGTCTAAAAAGGCAAAAGCCGTTTCCGTTAATGCTTTTTTACATGCGCTTAATGCTGTATTTGTTACAACGCCAGATAATATTGAGTTACTAATATCTTCAGCCGACAAGCTACTATAACCACTTGCCATTACACAGGCGGCATAAATATCAAGTATGGCAATAGCGCGTACTTTTTGACTTTTAGGATCCTCATAAACAGCCATTACACAGGGTACTTTAGATTCATCGAATACTTGCGGTTGAATTGTGTTTACGATTAAAGACTGACTTATATGTTTATGAAACAACCGTTCTAATTGCGACAGCTTTGGTAACGCTAAATCATCATTTAATTCAATTTCATCAGGAATGACTTCGTTATTTTCTACAAGTTGCACCAGAGGTAATAATTTATCGTGAAGTTGTTCATCAGTAAAAGGTTTTGATAGAACAAAAGATGCGCCAAAGCTAATGGCTTCTTCAATTTGAGACTTTTCATCAACAGTGGTTAGCATTGCTACTATTATATTAAGTTGTCTTTGCTTTATTGCACGTAATAGCGTCACTCCACACATATCAGGCATATGCCAGTCTGTAAGCACAATATCGGGGTGCCAACTACCAATCAGCGTTAACGCTGATTTAGCATTGTTGGCTTTTTCTATTAATAACTTCCGATAGCCAAACTTTTCCAACCCTCGGCGTACTATTTCAAGTGTTGCATGGCTATCATCCACGATAAGTATTTTCACACAGGTAACTTTTTTTTTAATGTTGTTGTTATTATGGCAGATTTTTTTGACAGCGCTAAACTCTAGTAAATAAACACTTAATTTAAGATAACTAAATAATGCCATATGCCGTATTTCCGCCAGAGGTTTATCATTATATTGCTATAAATTTTGGGCTACTTATTTTAGCCGCGTGGTTTTATATTCTTTTACTGATACTCAGAGAGTTTAGGGCATTTGCACTTAGCATGGTTAAAAGTAACGGCACAATGGATGATGCTACTTTAGCTATGTGCAGAGAGTCGGTTGAAAATGCCATGAGCTATGTTAACGATAATCGAAAAACTATCGCTGAGTTAATCAGTGTACAAATGCTATTACAACAGCAATTAACTGAGGTTACTTCATCAACCAAAGATCATGTTACCGAAAAAGAACAACAGCTAATCGATGATCTCAATAAAAAATTAAAACGCTCGCATAAGCTCATTCGCAAACTTAAAGGGGATTTGGATAAAAGTGTTGAAAAATTAAAAGTTACCCGTCAAAAACTCTATGCACAATATGATGCAGTGACTGTGCTTCAAGAAGAAAAAGACCAGTTACAAGCAGATTACGAAGCGCTTAAAACCGCAAGCGAAAATAGTGATAAAACATCAAACGCCGATGCATCCTCAACGCCCGATCAAACAAAGTTACTTAACACTTTAAACGAATATAAAAGGCAAATTGCAGAGCAAGACCAACTATTACAGCAATTGCAGTTACAAACTGACGGGCCAGAAAGTAGTGAAGAGCTTGACACATTAAAGCAAGAGCTAGAAAAAACCCAGTACGCACTTAAGCACCTTACAAAAGAAAAAAAATTCATTGAGGGACGCTATTTAGAAATGATGAAAAATAGCCAAAAACCAAGCTAACTAACGACTTTTTTTAGCCTGAGCGAGTAAACGTTATTACAGTGTTTTCTGCTCATTCACTTCTCTTTGTGAAATAAGGTATTTAGTGATTTATGAACGAAGAGAGCACAGAGACGCTGCGCTTTTAGAGGAAGATATAAAACAAAACTGTTTTACTAACAGTGTAATTAGGCCTTCTGATAATTAACGTGCTAACTGTTTTGGGCTAGTTGGTTGACCATACCGGTGGAGAGCCTATTTTATCGACTAAAAAATCTATAAAGACTCTCACTTTAGGCGTTAACACATTCGACTTTGGATATACTAACCAAACCGCAGCCTCATCGTCGACGATATAGTCTGGGAGTACACGAACAAGAGTGCCTTTCTCCAGCTCTTTATAAATACTCCACAAAGAACTCATACAAATACCTGCCCCTGATTCAGCTGCAATACGCATAGCTGCACCATCATCACACATGATTCGACTCTGACTTGTTTGTGGAGGAAAGTAATAAGTTGAGAGGTTTTGTGATGAGGTTAACTTTTTTGATTTTGCATTCATAAATATGAGCAGTTGATGAGAATTCAAATCATCTGGGTGTTTCGGCGTGCCTCTGTTTTTTAGATACTCAGGTGAAGCACATAAAACACGGGTATCGTTTGCTAACTTTCGACCGATTAAGCTACTATCTTGCGCAGTATAGTTTCTTAACGCCAAATCAAATCCACCTTGGATTAAATTAACTTGTGTATCAGACAAGCTAAGCTCAACGTTTACTTTTGGGTATTTGTTTAAAAACTCGGGTAAAAACGGCGCAACAAATCTTTGAGCGAACGTGGAAGATGCAGCGAATCTCAAGGTGCCGCTCACTTCTGAACTACCTTTTCCGAGTGCAGAGAAAGCGGCGTCTTCCTGTGCAATGATTTCTTTTGCGTAGGGTAAAAACTCAGTGCCTTCAATGGATAAACTAACCCTTCGAGTAGAGCGGTGAAATAAATCAGCCCCTAATTGTACTTCTAATTTTGATAACCGCGCACTTGCAACAGAAGGAGCAAGTCCAAGCTGATCACCGGCAGCACTGATGTTAAGAAGTTCTGCAACCTTAATGAAAAGACGTATGCCATTGGTATCCATTATTATATCCAATATCGAAATGCTGTTTCTATTTATACATCATTTATTACCATAATCAAAACTATTAGACTGTGTTTAAAAGTCGAACAGCGTTTAATTTGTGTCACAAACACTTTAAGCGCCAAAGTGTCAGCTAACAACGAAAGGGCAATAAAATGAAAGCAATGATTGTAAACACATTCGGTTCAACAGATGTATTCGAGTTAAGTGAAATTGCAAAACCGCAAATAAAGCCAAACCATGTTTTAGTAAGCATAAAAGCGACAAGTATCAACACTGTCGACACTATGATCAGACAGATGGGTCCTGAGCTACCGTTATCGCCAGCTGCACCTGCGCTCTTAGGTATGGATTTTGCTGGTGTTGTTGAAGACGTTGGTGAGGGCGTAACAACGTTTGCCAAAGGCGATGAAGTGTATGGTTGTGCTGGTGGTCTAGCCGATTTACCGGGAACATTAGCTGAATATATTGTTGCTGATGCTGATTTGCTTGCACTAAAGCCAAAAAATTTAACAATGCAAGAAAGTGCAGCACTACCTCTAGTGGGTATTACCGCTTATGAAGGCTTACAGAGAGCAGGCGTCAATAAAGGACAAAAAGTTCTTGTGCATGGTGGCTCTGGTGGCGTTGGTCATATAGCAATCCAGCTGGCGAAACATTTTGAGGCAGACGTATACTCTACAGGCGGTGGTGAGTCGCAGTTGCAAATGATACAGACCCTTGGTGCTACCGGTATTAATTATAAGAATGAATCAGTCGCTCAATATGTTGATAAATATACTAATGGAAACGGTTTCGATATTGTTTTTGATTCTGTAGGCGGTGAGAATATGATTAACTCTTTTGAAGCAGCTGCTCTAAACGCTCATGTTGCCTCGACCGTTGCCATGGTTAATATTGATTTGTCTACCGCACATTTCAAAGGTCTGTCGTTGCATGTCGTATTTATGCTCATTCCTATGTTGCATAATAGTGGGCGAAAAGAGCACGGTCGTATTTTGGAAGCTATTGCTAAAATAGCAGAGTCAAGTGATTTTCGCCCAATAGTAGACAAAGAAACGTTTACCCTAGAGCAGGCATCGCAGGCCCATGCACACTTAGAAAGTGGTAAGGCGATGGGCAAAGTTGTGATAAAGGTAGCTTAACGTTGAAAACCATACTTATTACCGGTGCCACCGATGGCATCGGATTAGAAACTGCCAAACTAGCTGTATCTTTAGGTTGCCATGTTTTAATGCATGGCAGAAACCAAGAGAAACTTAACACGGCAATTGCTGATATAAAGCAAGCTGAAGCAAGTGCTAAGATTACTCCCTACTTGGCTGATCTTTCTAGTTTTACCGAGACCATGGCTTTAGGCAAAATCATTGCAAATAGTCATGAAACTATCGATGTTATTATTAACAATGCGGGTATATTTAAAACACCTAACCCTAAAACTGAAGATAAGTTAGATGTGCGCTTTGTCGTCAATACCTTTGCTCCGATACTACTAACCCAATTATTAGTAAACCATTTAGCAATTGATGGTCGAGTGGTAAACCTGTCGTCTGCTGCGCAAGCTCCTATTAATATTGAGGCAATGGCTGGTGTTACTTCAGTAAATGATGATTTTCAGGCCTATGCGCAAAGCAAATTAGCACTTACTATTTGGACGAGAGAGTTTTCAAAAACAATGCTGCCGTCACAGATTTGTGTTGCAGTTAACCCGGGATCCTTATTAGCCTCTAAAATGGTAAAAGAAGGTTTTGGAGTTTCAGGAAGTGACATTGGCATTGGTGCAAAAATTTTAATGCAGGCAGCTTTATCAAACGAGTTCGCAAACGCGTCTGGACAGTACTTTGATAACGACTCAAAACAATTTACAGATCCACACCCTTATGCGCTTGATGCAAATAACAGTGAACTGGTTATGACTTGTTTAGAATCAATTATTAGCAAATTTAGCGTCGATACGTTTGATAGAGCGTAAACAACTCAGGTTATTGAAATAGAGTTAAACGAATATAATGGAGCTTTAGATGAAAATTATTAGCAAACTGATCGTGCTTCTTTCACTGACGATAGTAACGAAGGTAACTGCAAATCAAGAGAATTTTCGTGTTGTATCTGCAGAAGAACTTAATTGGGGCTACTTAAACCCCGCCAGAGGTGACAAAGGTCCAAGCGCCGCAGACTTATGGGGAGATAGAACTAAAGATATGCCAGCGGGTATTCTTCTAAAATTTCCAAAGCGCTTTTCCTCACCCCCACATGTTCACAATATCTCCTACAGGGGCATTGTTATTGATGGAGAGCTTCATAACGATGACCCCAGTGCTGCCAATATGTGGCTACCAACCGGTTCATATTGGACTCAACCGGCAGGTGAAGTACACATCACGGCGGCGAATGACAAACAAAGCGTTGCTTTTATTGAAATAAATACTGGTCCATATCTGGTGAAGTCACCACAAAACGCGTTTGATAATGGTGAAAGACCTTTTAATATGCATACCAAAAATAGTGTTTGGTCAGATATAGTCGCTAAAGAGTCGATGACTAAAACGGGCGTCAAAATAACCTATTTGTGGGGTAGCCTTGAAGAAGGTGAATTTAGAGGTGCACTTCTCAAATTTCCACCAGGTGTATCAGCAGCACTGAGCAGTAAAGCAAATACACTGCACGCTGTATTAATCAAAGGAAAGATAGCCTATCAAACACAAAGTAGCTTAAAGACACTTAAACCCGGTAGTTATTTTGGTTCAAATGGCCTACATGCTCATCAACTTTCTTTCAACGATGATGATGAAAGCCTTATTTACGTGCGAAGTGATGGTGAATTCGACATTATATTAAACCCTAATTTATATCAATAAGTGCAAGGCGGTCGTTACTTGAAAGTTACGACAGCCTTGGATAAACACAAGTCATTTTAATATTAGAATTTACTGAGTCAGCGTTGTTCAAATGCACTAGCTCAGTATGAGTTGGTAGTCGTTATGGTTATATTACCTATGGTCTGATCATTCATAAGGGTAAAGACTGCCATTTTGATAAATGTTTGCCAGCCAGTTATTTACAATAGTGTTGGCTTCACTGAGTTCAGTCTGTGAAAGCTGAGGGTATTGCCGTTGCTCAAACCATGCATAACGATTATATAGTTCACCGTTTTCCGTTATTTCCATCATTAGGCGATTTAATGCGTACGACTTTGCTAAGCTATTACCGCTGATTTGTTGCGAATGATACAAAGCCGACAATTTCATTAACGCCTTTTCACTGCCATGCTTGGCTGCTTGCTCTAAAAAAGCGATTTTTTGTAGTTTGAATGCATCGCGTTTTTTAATGTACTCCTCTCTGTTTTGTGTTTTAAAACCTTGTGATTGCATATAAAACTCTGCTGTTATATCAGCAAATGTTTGTTGCGCTGCAACAGATCCGTTTTGCGCTGCATCATAAAAATATAAATAAAACTCACGACGTTGATCCTGATTAATTCCACTACAGTAATCAAATTTTTCTAACGTAGCATCAATTGCTTCACCTGCATAGGTATAATCAGCTATGGCTTCTAGCTTTGCTTGTAAGGCAAAATCATCAATAGGGGCAGTAAAGCAATATCTTAAATTGGCTGCAACAATATACTTTGCGTCAATATCGCCTTTGTCAGCCTTATTTTTTAAGTGCGCTAAATGTGTTTTTAGTTGCCCTTGTTGTTTCCAGCGTGGAATGGCCATTACAGCAAGTTGGTTATTTTGATCTTGTATGCCTTTTTCTATAGGGGCGATAGTGTTTTTATCGGATAAATCATCGAGTGTTTCTTGTTTTAAACTAAGGGGGGGAGTTGCTTTTAATGTATTTGGTTCCTTTACCACTGAGTTGAGAGGTGAAGAGTGCGATAATCGGCCACTGCTATAACTTAGTGCAATCAAAAGTAATATTAAGGCTAAGCATAGGTAAAGCAAAACACCTAGAGTTTTATTATTTATTTTCAAAGGCTTGGTACCATTTATTTACGTTAAGTTAAAACAGATTAAATTCTTATTATTCTAAGTTAGCATGTTAGTTATTAAATAACTTCATCTTCATTAGCTGGATCACCACTTTCATCTTCGCTTTTAATTTGTTTTTGCTTCATTCTTTCAATTTTTTTATTTCTTGAGGAGGAATAGGGTAGATTGATATTAATGGAAAAAAAGCTAAAAAGACCAATGCCCCCTTTGGCATTTTTTTGCTCCAAGTAACTAACTTAAACATTCCCTGAAAAACGACTAAGGCGAGTAACATTCCACCTAAATAATAAAATACTTCAATATCAATATCAATATCAATATCAATAGCGTTGAGTAAATCCATTTATCACTCCATCTTGTTATAGTAACTCAATGGGGAGAGTGCTGATGATATTCAAGAGTTAAATGAGTTTTGGTACTCATTTACTACTAATTGCCTTCTCTATGTTCAAATGACTTTAAGGACATTGTCAGAGTTTAGGTGTTTGTCATATCCCTGGTTAACATTTGATAAATACTTATTATATAAGTTAAAACGATAACGCAAGAGATAGCTAAGATACTACTGTTAGGAAATAAATACCAAGCGGCTACAATTAAAATACTTCTTAACACAGCATGAATTAAGCCAACAGGGTGTTTAACGATCCAAGAATATACTACCCAATGAAGTCCTAAGCCAACGCCTAAACTCAAAGGAACAAATTCAGGTGCATTTAAAAGTAATGGAATATGGACAGCCCAAAGAAGATTAACCATCACTATGCATAAACCCATTAGTTTTGCTAAAGGGTTGGATGAGGAAACTAAGTTCTCTTTTCTAAATTTAGCAATTAATAAAGCTATAGGAAAAATCCCGCCTGTTGCAAAGAGTAAAATATATATAGAAACATTTGCGCTAAATAGTGTACTTAGAAATCCAACTAAACCCCAAATTATGGTTCCAGCAACCGGCATTGAAATAGATCTGTTTGAAGATTGTTCAAATTCTTTTCTGTATTCATCTAATGTCAAAATACTCTCTCCTTGCTTGAGTAATGCTCAGACTTACTGAAGCACATAACTTCCAATATGAGCGTATACACGTGTGAAAAAACAGCGAAGCTGCGCACGTGCTTGTGACCCAGCGAGCGTTGTTATACCGCGATTTTTGCACGATTAACGGTGGTGATAAAAGCTTCTGGCGAATTTACACCTAAATATATTTTTGTTTTTCCATTTATAGGAGAACAGAGTTTGATAGCAACATTAGGAACACCAAAGTAGTTAAATCGTTTTACGTTGCGCGAACGTTTCACAAACGAATTATTTAGACTTATTTCAGATACGTTCTTTAATGGTATGGTTAAAGGCGCATAAAGTCCGTAACGAATGATTAAGTTTATCCCATGGATTGAAATGGGGCGTTTACCAACGGCTTTGTATTCGGCTAAGAAAAATATAAGTCCGAACAACGTAAGTCCTGTTGTGATATTTGCGGCGATGCTTGACCATAAAAAATGAAGGAGTAAGTGGACAAGTGGAATTTCGATAATAATAAGGAGTATAAAGCCAAATAGGTTACTCTGAGCACCATCTTTTTTATCGTAGAAAAAATGCTGATCGCCACGATATGCGCTACTTTTTATTTGGGATGCAAAAAGTGCAAAGCTCCAGACGCGCCCTTCAATTGACAGAATTGAGCTGAACAGCGATGAGCCGAAAATTTTCTCGATAGGATTAGCTACGGCTAAATCTGGATCTTCTTTGTTCACAAGTGAAGCGTGGACAGCTAAACATACAGTAACTAATGCTGTGACTTCCAAAACAAGAATGATGGCTAAGACAAAATAACGGCCACTTTCGAGAAAATGGAAAATAACTTTATTTTGTTCGGGAATGATAAGGCATCCTATGAACACAGAGGTACAACATAAAATAGCCGTTTTCAAAAGAGCTTTTTGTTTATCGGATTCGCAAAGAAAGCACAAAATTGGAAGTACCAAGAGTGTGTCGAGTATAAATAGCCACTCATATTTAGCATTTCCATATTCGTTAAGCGCATTTGACGATGCGTAATAATACCACCACCAAATCGATATAATAGTTAAAAACGCCAGTGGAATTTTGCTTTTTATGTTCGGTTTCATGACACCCTTTAAGCGGTTAAAGAAAGCTGGCTATACTTGAGTGAAGCGAACAGCCAGCTTTTTGTGTCCACCCTGAAAACCCTTGTTATGTGTTGGACTCTTCGCTAGTACTCATTAGAACCAAGCGGAACTCACCAAAGTTTTTACCAAGAATAAGTTTTAATGGAATGATTGAAATTCCTAGGCCTATTAAGAAGCCAATAGGTTGAACAATTAACTTAATCGTATCTGTAGAGGCACCAAGCATACCTAGAATAAAACCTAAAACGCCACCGACAATAGCGCCAATAACAAAAGCTCCAATAATTGCTATGATGTTGCGCCAAATATATGACCACCAAATTCGAGCGGCTCGTTTCCATGTTATTTCTAATTCCATTTAATACTCCTTAGTTTGATTGAGATTGACACATAACGCCCCATTAATGGAGAAATATCAGTTGGTCAAAATATGCGACACAGGAACAAAAATCAACAGTTATTTGTCCCTGTTTAATGACTTATTAGGGGTAATTACCACCTTAAGTAACCATGCTAAAAATATTGCCATAAAAATAGCAAAGTAGTCGATTAAATACCCTTGACCATTTGAGAAATCACTAAAGGGAAAGGAAATTGTTATAGGAGCAATATGTGGAATTAAGCTATCACTTCCAACACTCCGAATACTCTGAAAAAGAAATAAGGTCATAGAAACTAATATTCCAGTACGGCTTCTTATAAAAGTACCATATGCACCATAAGCTGGTATTAATACATAAAGTACAGAACAAATGATCAACCTTTCAATATTCTCAAAGTCTGAAAATATAGTCACTCCCAAACCTATCAATGTAAATAAGGCCAGAATTGAACTAGCAACTTTGAATTTCACTTTACTCCTAAGGCCTTACTAATGGGCGCAAAAATGCTTGGCTAAACTCTGTAGCTTAGCGGAACCGAGCAAACGGTTAGCAGTCCCATGCTTAATACGCTTGTTATACTTCACGGTACTCGGACTGAATTAAACCAAAGCATTTAAGGTCGTGAAACTGGTTTTTCCAGTAACCACTTTGGCGTCTTACACCTTCCTCTTTGAAACCAACCTTTAGAAGTAGTGATTCAGATGCTAAGTTCCCCGGAACAGTATCTCCTTGTATTCGGTTAAGTTTACCGCAAGATAGCTCACCTAAAAATGCAGCTTTAACTATTCGATGGACTGCTTCAGTGGTCAAACCCATGCCCCAATACTGAGGCAATAAATCATACCCAAGTACGGCATTTTTCATTTTTGGACTCCAAGTATTAAAGCCACAAGTTCCGATAAATTTATCTGTTTCTTTTAGGCGAATAGCCCAACGAATACCAGAGTTTTCATTAAAGCGAGAGTTAAAGAGCTCTATTAAGTTGCTCGCTTGTGATAATTCAGTGAAAGCTTCCAGATCATAGTATTCGACAACTGAATTGTCAGAGAATAACTCAAATAAGCTATTTGAGTCTTCTTTGGATAATTTATCTAACCTTAAGCGATTTGTCTCTAAAACTGGAAATGACAACCTGAATCCTCCTTGAAATATCGCCGCAATATGGGGCGTATCAAGCTTGGCTAAAATTAGCGAAGAATGAGCGCCAGCCAAGCTTTAGACGTCCCACGCATAATTGCCTTGTTAGCTTTACCACCAATTTAACAATACGAAAGCTGCCATAAATATAATTCCTGCTAGAACCCCAACTAAACATAGTGCTGTTGGCATAGCGAAGCCGTTGCTTAGAGGTACTTCATAAATAGGGTTTTTACGAATACGATCAATATGTGCAACTTGTGATAATAAAGAAGAAATAACACCTAAGAAAAAGCCAGCAACGGATAAAAAAGCAAATATTTTCCAACTAGGATCAGTAAACATTTTAATTGATAAATTAGATGTTAATACTAAGCCTGCGAAGGATAGCAAACCAAGGTGCCTTAAATAATCAATCATTGATTTAAGGTGCTCTAAATCCATTTTATTATTATCGTCCACTACTGTATCCTATGCCTGTAACGCCGCAATAAGCGGACTAAAATAGTGGGTTATAATGTGTAGCGAAGCGAAACCTAACCCACTGTTTTAGTTCCGTTTAATTGCTTTGTTAGTTGTAGTTGACACGAAACTACAACTATACGTATTATTCAACTTTTCCTGTTGTAGTTATAACTTCTTTCACTTTATAAAAGTTCACTTTGCAATCACTCTCTAATGATAAATAATAGTCTTTAGTTTTTTCAGTTTCAGAATAATCGCCAAACAGAACATAATTTAAACCTCCTGATCGCTGTGATGATTCGAATATAATCCCATCGAACATACCATCTTTATAATTGCGTATGGTTTCAGAAAAAATTTGAAGGTCTATATAAGTTATATCTGAAGGTCGAACTGGTTTCGAAACAAACTTATGCAATTCATTTAACAAGTATCTATTTCGAAAAAACTTGCTATTTTTAGGGTCTTCCAAAATATTGGACTTTTTTATTCGCACGTTGTCTAAAAGTGTAAAATCAAAAAAATTTAGGTCTTTCGTCGATATAAATTCTCCAATTGCAATTATATCAACGACATAAGGACGAAGTTCTGCGATTGCAGTTTCATAATCTCCAGCTGTATACATAAAAGATATCCCCGAAGGGCTCATGCGATTACTTGCTGCCAAATTTTCTGGAGGAGCACCCAGCTCTTTTTTGGGGTTTGATTTGATGGTTTCTTTATGAGTATCATCTTTTACTATTCTACCTCTAAATAAACTTGCTCCTTTATCTATTTTTGTTAGAACTGAGCTGAACTCAACATCATCCTTTTCAACATAAAACATACAAGCATCAATTAGATCTTCATAAAATCTAATCGCTTTGGTATTGGTAAATCGGCGAGCATGCTTTACTTCTTTTGAGACCTCATGCCATTCGTCAATAGCATTTTTTTTGTAACTTTCAATGAGAGCGTCATCTATCGAGTTTTTGTATTTTCCTTTCTTTTTAAAAAAACTAGGTTTTTGATTGCATAATAAACAGGCAAGCTTTTCTAGCACTTGATCGTTATCATAAGTAAAGCGCTGTAAGATTTTTCGAAGCGATATGGATTCCGAAATATCTGTTTCAATATATTCGTAGTGTTTTGGAATGTGTCTAGATAGTGTAAAAATAAAATCCTCTAAAATCACTCCTCGTCCATGTTTTTCCGAACATATCAAGCAGTTTTTTTCAGTATAAAAATCTGTATTTTTTTGATTAAAATAGTATGCGTCTCTATTACAGTTTTCACAGATGGTACCGACAGTATTTTTAACTTCTTCTTGTCTCGTTTCATTAATTATATTACTTAAAATTGAACTCATCACTTCCCCATGAAAACCTACCAAAAATAACTAAAATGGCTTTATATATACCGATAAAATGAAACTCAATTAGACAACTAACAATTTAATAGTGCGCTCATCGCGCATATCTCTGCCAATGTCACGCTCACTTTTCTATTTTATATAGTTTTAACAAATTACCTAACATATTGCTATCAATAAGTTTTTATTGTTTTTAATAAATACTTAGAGGACTAATATGCGCGCTTGGCTCATTTTCTTGAATATATGAGCAAACGATAGTTTTAACACTTACCTAGATACAGCGTTAAATCAAATCCCCTCAACATTCTTTAGTATATTTCATGTGCACTTTGTAACCATTAAATGCTACGTTAGATGTAACTATATTGAAGGAATAAATTATGAAACTTGAGTCTTTAGCGTTGCACCATGGTTATGAATCTGAAGCCACCACTAAATCGGCGGCGGTGCCAATTTATAACACCTCTTCGTACACCTTTGATAATACCCAGCATGGCGCTGATTTATTTGATTTAAAAGTGCCGGGTAATATTTATACCCGCATAATGAACCCGACCAATGCGGTACTTGAGCAGCGTATTGCCGCGATGGAAGGCGGCATTGGTGCGTTGGCTGTGGCCTCGGGTATGGCGGCGATTACCTATGCGATTCAATGTTTATGTGAAGTGGGCACTAATATTGTAAGCACCAGCCAAGTGTATGGTGGCACTTATAATTTATTTGCTCACAGCTTGCCGCGCCAAGGTATAGAAGCGCGAATGATTAAAGCCGATGATTTTGACGGTTTTGAAAACGCGATTGATGAAAACACCCGTGCGGTTTTTTGCGAGTCAATTGGTAATCCTGCTGGGAATATTGTTGATATTGCTCGCCTTGCGAAAATTGCCCACAGTAAAGGGGTGCCTTTAATTGTAGATAACACCGTGGCTACGCCGTATCTGTGTCGTCCATTTGAGTTAGGTGCCGATATTGTGGTGCACTCGCTCACTAAATACATTAACGGTCATGGAACCGCGATTGGCGGCATGATTGTTGATTCGGGCAAGTTTGACTGGAAAGCCAATGCAACCCGTTTTGCGATGATGAATGAGCCTGATCCGTCGTACCATAATGTAGTGTATACCGATGCGTTTGCTGAGGCGGCGTTTATTGGCCGTTGCCGTGTTGTCCCACTTAGAAATACCGGTGCGGCGCTTGCGCCTAAAAACGCCTCTGATATTTTAATTGGCCTTGAAACGTTAGGGCTAAGAATGGATCGTCACTGCGAAAACGCGCAAAAAATTGCTGAATACCTAGAGAGCCATCCTAAGGTGCTTTGGGTTAATTATGCGGGATTAAAATCAAGCCCGTATAACGAAATAAGCCAAAAAATTACCAATGGTAAAGCGTCAGGTATTTTAAGTTTTGGTATTGCCGGTGGCCTTGAAGCCGGTACGCGGTTTATTGATGCTCTAAACATGATTTTACGTTTAGTAAATATTGGCGATGCTAAATCGCTGGCGTGTCATCCTGCATCGACCACGCACCGCCAATTAAATGATGAAGAGCTGGCCAATGCGGGCGTTAGCCGCGATTTAATTCGGTTATCGGTGGGTATTGAAAACATTGACGATATTATTGCCGATGTAAGCCAAGCGCTTGATAAGGCCTAAATCGTACAGTAAATACCTCAAACTTTTTTGAGGTATTTATTTTTGCAATTAAAAAGGAGTGCCGATACATGAAATTTTTAATTTTTCTCGGTTCGGTTAGAAAAAGTACCCCACCTAAGCCTGCGCGCTTAGGGGAAAGGGTAGCGAAAGCATGTGAGCGTTGTTTGCTTGAGCATTACTCTGAGCATGAAATAGAGCTTATTGATCCGCTCGATTACGATTTTGACCCTGTGTTTAAACCGCACTTTGCTTATTCGCAGGCTGAGGCACCTAAACAGCTTGATGATTTAACGGCAAAAATTAAAGCATGTGATGGCTTTGTTATGGTAAGCCCTGAATATAATCATTCTATGAGTCCGGCACTCGCTAATTTGCTAAACCACTTTGGTAGTTCTTTATTTGGTTATAAACCCAGCGCGATTGTTACTTATTCTGCAGGGCAGTGGGGCGGCGTACGTGCTGCTGTTGGCATGCGCAGCTTTTTAAGTGAACTGGGTTGTTTACCGGTATCAGCAATGATCCATGTACCAAAAGCGCAAGATGTGTTTATTGAAAGTGGTGAAGCAAACAATAGGGCAGAGCAAACATCGTGGGATAGCTATTTTTCGCGCACCTTTAATCAATTAGTTTGGTGGGCAGAAGGTGCTAGCAAACAACGTGAAGCGTTAGATCCTAAGCAATTAAGCAAAGATTTTAAACGTGACCCATCACAACGTAATGCGCCTTAACGGTTAAAAATTTAAGCTAGTCTTTTTTGGCGTCTTCACGAGGGGAGGCCAATATTGCTTCTTTTTGTTCGTCAGTTAAAATAATCCAGTCTAATATTTCATCGCTGGTGCGACCGCACCCAGTACAGTAGCCCTTCATTCTATAACATTCACCGATACAGTCTGTTTTTAAATGAGTGGATTGTTTACTGAGTGTTTGGCGCATACATTCTCTCGTCATTATTTAGTGGCGACGGGCTTTCCTACTTCTAAAGAGGTCGACCAAGTTTTAATTTTTGATAACGTTTTGCTGGTATAAACAGAAATAACCGGCGACTTATCATCAAGTACAAAGGTGGTACGCAGTGACGTTTCTGATTCTTTTTGTGTTTCTAACCAGTTGTTTTTTTTAGTTAAACATTGGCGAGTGAGTTCAACTGCTTGTTGATGCATAGCTACCGCTTGCTGTTGATCTTTGTAGCTTTCTTGGCATTGATAGGTCACAGTTTGATTGTTAAAGCTAGTCACTTGGCAGTTATCGCCAAAAACGTTGTACTTTGCAGTCCACACATCTAAATATGAGTTTTGTACTTTAGTGTCTTTTAACGCATCAAAGCGATTATCGAATTCGGTTATTAAGCCATCCATTTTTTCACAGGGCGTTAAGCTGTCTAATTTGGCTTTTTGTTCACTGGTTAAACTGCTACAGCCAGATAAAATAAGGCCCGTGAGTATAAGCGATATATAAGTTTTCATAGTGCGCTATCCTTTTGTAATTGCTACCAAGGATACCTAAGGTAGAGAATAAATGCTATTGAGAGTCTGAATTAAAAAAGAAAAATTATGGCTTTTTATAACGATGTGCGCCAAATAATGGCGCACACAGTAATCGTTATATTTACTTATGACGACCTTGTTGGAAAGCAGCTACACCAGTGAGCTCTAACCCTTGTCGTTGTAATAGTACAACAAGGTGATACAACAAATCGGCCGATTCGTTGGTAAGTTCATTGTTATCGTGTTTCATTGCCGCAAGTGCCACTTCTACACCTTCTTTACCTACTCTTTGACAGCTACGGCTTAAGTCTTCTGCAAACAGTGACGCAGTGTAGCTTTAAGCGCTTCGCTGTTCATAAAGCCTTGCATTAAAATTACGCCAGAGCGGGCATCTTGAACAATGGCAGGGATCATCTTGCTTTTAGCGAAAGCAACTTGAGTTTGGTTGTCTAAAGTTACTTGCATAGTCTTGCTGCCACTTGGTTATCGATTAAAAATTGTTTTAGTTCACCGATGTTTATCACGTTTTTGTGAAAAACACTGGCTGCAAGCGCACCATCTAATTGGCTTTGTTGAAATACACCAACAAAATCTTGCATGCTGCCTGCACCGCCTGAGGCGATTAAAGAAATATCACACAGCTGGCGTATTTTGCTGAGTTGCTCGTTGTCGTAACCGTTGCGGCTTGACGCATTAGGATCGCCAGTAAGCTGATAAACTAGATATTCACCGGTTGTTTCGTCAAAAAAGCTGTCAATGCCAACAACTACACACTGCTTGCCAAACTCATCATGTAATTCTTTAATTAGCTCTGGACGCGCAATAGCAGGGCTATTAATACTGATTTTGTCAGCGCCACGTTCAAGCACACGAGCTGCATCAGCCACCGATTTAATACCACCGGCTACACAAAATGGAATATCGATATGGCGGGCAATGTTTTCCACCAAATTGACATCGAGTAGGCGTTTTTCAATACTTGCACTGATCTCGTAAAACACCAGTTCATCAGCACCGACTTTGCTGTAAGCTTTAGCTAGGGTAAGTACATCGCCAACCACTTCGTGGCCTTTAAATTTAACTCCTTTAACGACTTAGCCGTCTTTTACATCTAAACAAGGAATTATGCGTTTTGATAACATGAGAATGCCTAGTTTTTAAAATTTTGATTTGAAATAAAGCTGTTTTTACATTTATCGTTTGTATGACTAAATAGAAGACGCATAGACTGCACTTGATATGTTATTTATTTGATAGATTTGAATAGTTAATTTAATGAATGAATCTTAATGCATTACTATGCAATGAATTCTTAGCCTCACCATATAATAGTACTCCGGCTATGTTAATACTTAAAGCTAGAACTTAAAGTGATAATTAATGTCTTAAAAAAATATCCGCTTCAATGCTTATTTAAATTTATAAAATACTAAAATTAAAATGTTTATTTTGAAAAAGAATAACCGTATCTGAGGGCGTTTTTAGCAGCTATAAGGTTTGAAAGGTATGTTGTATATGCAGTATTTTTTAAAAGTTAATTGTGATAATTATATGAATTATTTTGCTCAAAGCTTATAAAAAGGCCATGACTTACTACTAAGCATGGCCATATTTTTGTTGGCGTTTAATTAGTTGCCTGTTCGTCTTGTTTAACATTCATAAAAATGGCGTATAGAACAGGTATTACGATTAATGTAAGCAAGGTAGCAAACAGTAACCCGAATACTAAAACCACAGACATTGATTGGAAAAATGCATCAAAATACAGTGGAATAACCCCTAACACCGTGGTTAGTGTGCCCATCATTACCGGTCTTACCCGACTATTTGCCGAGTCGATAATGGCATTATATGCAGGTTTACCTTGGCGAATTTCCATGTCCATTTGATCTACTAATACAATGGCATTTTTAATTAACAAACCTGAGAGCGACAGTAATCCTAATATACCCATAAACTCTAGTGGTATTTGTGTGGTTACCAGCCCAAACACAACACCAATTAAGGCTAATGGCACAACAAGCCAAATAATAATTGGTTGTTTTAAAGCATTAAATAACTTAATAACAATCAGCACCATGGCTAAAAAGCCCATTGGAATAGTTGAGGCCAACATTTCGTTAGACTCTTTCGATTGTCCGTATTCGCCATCCCATTCAAGTCGATACCCTTGAGGAAGGTCAATGGCTTCTATTTTAGGCCTTACCCGATTAAATAACTCTGAGGCTAGTTCACCCGGCAGAGGATCCGCTTGAGCTTTTATAGTCCATTCGCGGTCTTCACGTTTTAAAATGCCATCGCGCCAGACGGTTTTAAACCCATTGGTTACTTGCGCTAGGGGCAGTGTTTCACCAGTGATATTGCTTTGTACCTGAATGTTGCCAATATCGTTTATGTCGACACGTTCCGATTGTGGTGCTCTAACAATAATAGGAATGAGCTCTTCACCTTCACGATACTGTCCAACGATTTGCCCCGAAAAATTTTGCTGTAAGGCTTCAGCAACCGCTTTACGCGTTACACCAGCGCGCTGCGCATTAATGGCTGAGTACTGTGGTTCAATAACACTAATGCGTTGTCGCCATGTATCTTTAATAGACAAGGCGCCGCCATCATCAATTAATACTCCTTTTGCCTGTGCTGCTAGCTCTCTTAATACATCTGGGTCTGGCCCTTTAAATGTGGCTTCTATTTTAGAGCCCCCACCTGGGCCCATTACAAAGCGCCATGCTTTGCCTTGAGCATCGACAAAGTTATCGTCAATGTAATTTTGTACGGTAGGTAAAAGTTTATCTAGCTTTTTGTAGTCATCGACTTTAGCTAAAATTTGCCCGTAAGAGCTGTTTGGTGACTCACTACCATAAATAAGCATGTAGCGAAGCCCGCCGCCGCCAATAAGCGTTTGTATACCTTCAACGCCATTTTGTTGCTTTACAAATTTCTCTAACTTGAGCATATCTCTTTTGGTTTTTTCAATATCGGTACCTTGCGGTAGCCAAAAATCAACCACCATTTGTGGTGTGGTAGAAGCTGGAAAAAATCCTGATTTTACAAATTGAAATCCCCACATAGACACACTAAAGGTGGCAACTACAACGGCAATACTGAGCCAGCGATGATGCAATGCCGAGACCACAACAGATTGATATAACGCCATGAGTTTATTTGGTTTTGCTGAGCCTGAGGTGTCGTTATCTTGCTCTTTAAACAAGCAATAACAAAATAAGGGGGTTAGGGTAATGGCAAATAACCAGCTGTATAATAGAGAAATTAAAATAACCCAGAATAAATGACCGGTAAATTCAGCGGTATCACCTGGGGCAAGACCAATAGGCGCAAAAGCAACAATGCCTACCAAGGTACCACCCAGTAGTGGCCACTTAGTTTGCTTGACGACTTCGCTAGCAATTTCTAACTTTTTACGGCCCTTTTGTGTACCAACTAAAATCCCTTCGGTCACAACTATAGCGTTATCAACCATCATGCCTAGCGCGATAATCAGCGCACCAAGAGAAATTCGATGCATGGGTATGCCGCTCCAATCCATGGTAGCAAGGGTCGCAAAAATGGTTAGCAGTAATACGGCGCCAATAATAATTCCTGAGCGCAAACCCATAAATAGCAGCAGGGTAACCATTACGATCACCAGTGCGACTAAAACATTCACTACAAAGTTGTCGACTGAATCTTGTACTACTTTACCTTGGTGGTAAAACTCATGCACTGTGATACCCAGCGGTCTGAGGTTTTCAGTTTGTTTTACTTTGTTATCAACGCGGTCAAATACTTTAACCACATTAGCACCCAAGACACTGGCGACCCCAAGTGAAATTGCAGGTTTAGAGTTATAACGGACTAACTTGGTTGCTGGGCTTTGAAAGCCACGGTATACATTGGCAATATCTTTAAGATAAATTGTTTTACCTTCACCGCTGGCACTAACCAATAGATTTTTAATGGTATCAACGGAGTTTATTTCTCCGGTAGGGTCGATAAAAATACGTTGATCGCCAATTTGAGTGTTACCAGCGCTCAATACAGCGTTTTGCTCATCTAAAATGCCGTAAATATTATTAATAGACACGCCTAAAGAGGCTAACTCTTCACGGGCTATTTCTACAAATATGCCTTCTTGCTGCACGCCTGTCATAGCAACTTTGGCTACGCCTTCTACTTGTAAAATGTCACTTTGCAAATCTTTAGCGTAGGCATGTAACTCGTCGGGTGAGTATCCTTCGGCGGTAATTAAATAACTTAAGCCATACACATCACCAAAATCATCATAAACTTGTGGCGTGCCAGTACCAGGCGGTAATGTTGGACGTGTGTCATTTATTTTGTTTCTGAGCTTAGTCCAAATAACTTGCAACTCAGATTTAGTCGGAGAAAACTCTGATTTAATCTCTACTTTAATTTCAGATAAGCCCGTAGATGAGGTGGACGATATAGTATCAACTTCTTGTAGTTCTTGAATTGCACGTTCAAGCGGTTCAGTTACCTCCTTTGCTACTTCTAGCGGGCTTGCACCTGAGTAGGAGACAAACACCTGCGCGGTGCGAATTATAAATTCGGGGTCTTCAAAGCGAGGCATGTTTTTATAGGATGAAAAACCAAACCCTAGGGTTAAAATAATGAGTATAGTGCTTATTAACTTATTATTAATTGTCCATTTTGCTAAATCCATTATCGCGCTCCTATGCTTTAGTCCAAGGACGTACTTTCATACCCTCAGTCACATAGTTTGCACCTGCACCAATAATTACATCCCCGGCTTTTAAACCGTCAGTGACAATGAGTTGCTCGCCAATGCCATTTTCAATTTTAACGGGAGCTTTAGAAGCTTGCATTGTTTTAGCGTCAACCGTCCAAACAAAGTGTTCTCCGTTTTGTTCAAAAATAGCAAAGGTTGACACTAGTAAGCGAGTTGTATTTGAGCTGCTTTCACGGGTGATTTTTAGACTGGCATTCATGCCAGGCAATATATTAAGGTTATTTGGTACAGCAAAGGCAAATCGTACTTCATAGGTTTGGCTCGCTGAGTCGGCTTCTAAATTGGCTCGTCTAAATGTTGCAGGAATGGGAGCAGTTGATACATCTTGTAAAATTACTGAGGCTACATTGTTCTGCTTAGAATCTACTGTGGCCACAATAGACGCGGGAATATTTACCACCGCTTCCAT
This sequence comes from Pseudoalteromonas sp. S1609, assembly GCF_005887255.1. Lineage (GTDB taxonomy): Bacteria > Pseudomonadota > Gammaproteobacteria > Enterobacterales > Alteromonadaceae > Pseudoalteromonas. The sequence continues at coordinate 164,279 of NZ_PNDJ01000043.1, forward strand.
TTCACCTTTACCAAATAAAGTAACAACGTGTTGCCCAGCACTTATGTTTTCAAGCTGCTTTACCGGTACTTCTGCAACAATAGCATCGTAAGGCGCTATAATTTTACTGTCAGATAATGCTTTTTGCGCTGAGTCATATTGCGATTCGGCTACTTCTTTTTTAGATTTTAGTTGCTCTATATCACGTTGTGAAATAACCCCATCTTTAACGAGCTTCAAACCACGTTGGTAATCATTATCGGCTGTTTCAAACTGAATTTTGCTCGACTTGACCTCATTAATAAAGTTTCGTTGTTCTAATACAGCAATTACATCGCCTTTGTTTACGTTTTGTGCAGCAATAACGTTAAGCGCTTCTAACTTTCCGCTAACCTGAAAAGCAAGCTTTGAGCTATTTATAGTGTCGATAGTGGCGGGGTAGGTGAGCGTTTTTGATTGCGACACATCACCTATGGTTATTAGTTTAACCGCACGCGGTTCGTTTTGTTTTTGTGTGCTGACATCACTTTCTGAGCAACCGGCTAATAAAAGTAGAAACGTGATACTAATCAAATTAAATTGAGTAAAACAACGTGTTTTGATCATATGGTTTACCTTAAATAAAAAGTGCGTTGTTAATTTTTGGCATTTTTTAATCAGTAAAAATTATAAAATTGCCAATTGCGTTTATTTTCGAATTTACCTGAAATATGTGTTATTAAACTATAACTACTTTAAAAGAAGCAGTAAGGTAGTAGGTAATAAATAACATTGTAATTTCAATAGTTTATTATTGCTGTACCGTTTTGTTTTAATTTGTATGATTTTGTAGAAAGCACCAAAAGTGCAACTTAATACTTGCTTTATGTTGGGCTAAGTATAATTAACAATCAGCATTTTAAAAGCAGACGCCTAAAATATTAGCTATATAGTATTAAAACCACAAACTATACTTTTTACAAATTAAATTGAAATATTAATTGCTTAGGAGCGGTCTTGTAAGAGTGATGTAGGTATTGCTTGATAAAAACACTTCAACTCAAAGCATCACTCAGCAATGGTTAGCCATTATTTTCGCGTGTAATTTAACTATGAAAAATTCAAACATAGTCATCAAAAAATAATCATACGAGGTCAAATCCTACCATGAGTAAAAAAATCATCTTAATAGCAATTATTAGCTTATTTGCCCTGACTATTTTGTATTTTACTGGTGCATTTAATCGTGACGCAGTGACTGCACAGCGTTTTGTTAATTTACAGCAAGGTGATAAAACCCATAAGGGATTTCGCCGAGCACACGCAAAAGGTATTTGTTTAGCAGGCTCTTTTGAGTCAACGGGTGAACTTGCTAAGTATTCGCAAGCTAAAGTATTTGATTTAGGGGCCACCCCTTTTGTAGGTCGCTTTTCTATTGCGGGTAATAATCCAACTGCACCTGACTTAAAAGCACCGGTACGTAGTTTAGCGTTTTCTATAACTACTGATGATAACCAAGAATGGCGGGTTGCAATGAACACGCCTCCGGTTATGGCGGTAGCTACGCCAGATGCGTTTTTTAAACAACTACAAGCACTTTCACCCGATCCGGTAACTAAAAAGCGTAGCCCAGAAAAAATTAAGGCGTTTTTTGCAGCGCACCCTGAAAGTGCCGCTTTTAATAACTGGAAGGCAAGCTATACACCAACCAATAGCTTTGCCACTGAGCAGTATCACAGCATTAATGCGTTTTATTTAGTGGATAAAAATGATGAAAAGCACGCCGTACGCTGGATAGCTAAACCGCAATTAAGTGATGAAAATATCCAACCACTTAATAATGATTCACCAGATGCGTTGCAGCTACAACTTAAAGACCAAGTAGCTCAGTCTTCGGTTAAGTTCGATATGTTGTTTAGTTTTGCAACCGAAGAAGATGATGAAAACAACCCAACTGTTTTATGGCCACAATCGCGTAAAACCATTAACGCCGGTACGTTAGTAATATCACGCTTGCAAGCACAAGAGGGTGGGGTATGTGAAAACATGAACTTTGATCCGCTGGTATTACCAACAGGCATTGAGCCAAGTGCCGATCCTATTTTACGTGCCCGTGGCGCTGCGTATGCAGAGTCATTTCGTCGTCGTGCTAAAGAAGTACTTTTAAATAATTAATAACAGGAACGAGTCAATGAACACAATTACAAAATACTCAGTGTCTAGTATGCTTATTCACTGGACAATGGCATTAATTATTCTTTCTATGTTATTTCTTGGTTTATCGATGGTACAAAGCTTAGCCGTATGGCAGGTAGAGGCTATACAACTACATAAATCGTTTGGTGTGTTAGCACTGATATTAGTTGCAATAAGATTAATTAATAAAGTGCTGTATAAAAGCCCTGCCTTACCCCAAAGTGTGCATAAAGCACAAGCTTTAGCGGCACATTTAACCCAATTGGGTTTATATGCGTCTATGATTTTGGTGCCAATTTCAGGCTGGTTAATGCAAAGTGCTGATGAACGTTCTGTGAGCTTTTTTGGTATATTTACTTTACCTGATTTAGTCAGTAAAAATATTGAGACCTATGCATTTTTTCGTGAAGCACATGGTTTAATTGCTTACGCATTTTTACTGTTTATTTTTATGCATGTAAGCGCTGCACTTTATCATGGTTTAATAAAGCAAGATGGCGTATTGGGTTCTATGTTACCAGGTAAGTATAAATAATTTAGTCAAAGTTAATTAGGGGCTGTTGACCTTTTGAGATTAAATTTGCAGCAGTTTGTTTGGTATTTAGGCAAGGAAGAGCCTAAGTAGTGTGAATATTCCACATATATAGGCGATAACGCAGCATCAATGCCAAACAGGCGCTGCCCGAAGGGTTCTGCCTAGAGGCTATTTACTCTTTGTTGCCTACATGGATGTAGGTAAGGGGCGTGAGCAGGACGC